>JANOGQ010000211.1:0-6605 GCA_031406105.1 Lysobacterales bacterium
CTCGCGGCGGCGCGGAGCAGGAACACCTGGTCAGACTCCAGCAGGAACAAAGACGCACCACGGGTTATCCAGCTCTGTGCTTCGGCAGCATCGGGAACAAACATCCCGATCGCTCGCCCGGCCGACCGGGCTACTGCACAGATGTGCTCGACTGCTTCCACTACGCGCGGGTCATGCGGTGATTCCGCGCCGAGTGCGACCGTCAGGTCAATTCGACCGATGAAGAGGCAATCGACGCCCTTGACTGCAGCGATCTTCTCAATGTTTTCCAGCGCCTCGAGATCCTCTATTTGAAGAATAAGTGAGGTGCGAGCAGCGCTGTCCGACATATGCTGGCTGATGGGCTTGCCGGCAAAACCGGCGGCCCGGGTAGATCCGGCATAGCCTCTCCCACCTGGCCCAAAATGTGCAACGCGAACAAGTACTTCTGCCTGTTCTGCTGACACGACATGCGGAACCTGGATGCCACTCGCACCACAATCCAGGGCATTGAGAATATGCTCAGGAGCGTCGCTGGGAATACGCACCAGCGCGGGCTTGTTCGCGGCGTTGAGCACCTGCAGGCAGGCATCAATTTCCATACGCCCAAAAGGCGCGTGCTCCGCGTCCAGGCAGAAGACATCGAGTGAGGTTCGACCCAGGATCTCGGACACCAAAGGCGTTGGAGTCTTGACGAATGTTCCCAAAAGAGTTTCACCTGCTGCCAGCCGGGATTTGAATTGAGCTGCGGCTTGGTTCATGGCGATTGGGTCACTTCCTGTCGGAGTTTCAGAGGGGCTGGTGCAAACAAGGGTCTGTTCAACCACTGCTGTAGGGCTGACGATACTTCATTCCGGCACTCCAGGGGTGAAAAATGCCCGCTGTTCTCGATAATGCGCAGTTCGGATCCGGGAATGCTATCGGCCATTTGTTCGTGCATCAATACCGGGCAGAGCCGGTCTTCACGGCCGCACAGGACCAGCGTGGGGCAGGCAATCCTCGGCAGCAGGTTAAATGAGCTCGAACGGGTGTTCACCGCTTCGCATTGATCCAGGAAAACTTCAGCACCAATCTCCAGGCCCATCTGCAAAACCTGGTGCCAGAGCGATGCATTCTCCTGATGCTGTGCAGCAAAGTAACTGGGCAAAAGTTCTTCGTTCAATACCTCGGCCAGTTCGCCATTCCTCACTCGCTGCATTTGTCGCAACCGGAGCTGCAGGTGCTCCGGTATGGCGCTGCCGGCATTGGTATCCAACAGTGCCAGGCGAAGTATGCGCTGTGGTTCCTGGCGCAGCATTTCCAGGGCGATGATGCCACCCAGGGAAAATCCTGCTAAGGAAAACTGTTCAGGAGCAGCACCAAGAATAGCCTGGGCCATCCCGCTGATGCTGCTTGCCCCGCTCACATCTGCCACCGTTATGGAGGTGCAAAACGGGGCCAGTGATTCAAGCTGGTACTGCCACAATCGCTGATCACACAAGGTGCCAGGTATCAGCAACAAATGTTGTGACCCATGGCCTGTTTTCATTGCTGAGTTTGAGCGGATTTGGCCAGAACGGACTGATCGACCAGCATCACTTCCCGGGCGATTCGCTTCTGGGAGAATTCCAGGAAATTGATTACCGTTACGCGAATACGCCGTGATCGGGCAGATGGGTCTTTGGCATTATTGTGCGCATCGCCTTCCATGTGCCACAACACGGCCAGCTTATCGGGGCTTTGTGGGTTCCAGATGACCGATTCCGGCACACAGTAACGACGCCGAAGGTTATGGAACATGTGTGCGCTGTAGTTGACCAGGGCTTCCGGTAAACCAGGTTCCACTTTGCCAGGCAGGAAAATCTTTGCTGCCGGAAGGTAGGCCTGCTCTGTTGCGGCTAACTGCCCGTCCTGCCAGAGGCTCCACCATGCATCAAATGCTGGCTTGATTGCTGACGGAAGATCAGCGAGCTGCGAAGGCAGGACTTCGACCGAAAGGGGATGCCTCTGCTGGTCATAATCTGCAATCACCAGCGGGTCCGGTGGTGGTAACCGCTGCGTTATTTCTGAGTAGTCGGTACTCAAGGCGGCGGCCATCATTTCCGTATCCGGAATGCAGAGTGCACGTTTGATGTGCTCGCCATTGTGCCAGTACCATACAGCAAGCCTGACAGGTGTGGCACGGCCAGCTTGAGTTAATGTCAAAATCTGCACGCTTTCGCGGTTGTTCTCTGCCGAGTTTGTCTGGGCGCATATTCCTGTGCCGCATGCGGCCAGCCACCTCATCCAGTGCGCAGTGATCTGCTCATCACCAAAACTGGTTTTGCCGTGTTGCTGCCAGATGGAACTGTGCAGCAGGCGAGCGCGCATGCCAGCGACATCGCCAACAGTAAACAGGCGCTGGATCGGGTAGCTAAGATCTTGCGCTGCCTTCATGTTGAAGCCTGTGCCCTTATCAGGTTGGCATACAATGATATTTCGTCGAACACGGTCCACTCTTCGATGATTTTGCCAGCCTGCACCCGTAAATGGGTGCAGGCCAGGACCAGCGTCGGCAGATTCAGGCAGTTCTGCAGTGCGGGTTCTTTACCAACATATCGACCAGCGAGAGTCCAGCGCAGCGCCACGTCAAAAGTGTCCTTATCAAAAGCAGTCACAGCCACATGGTCGCAAGTGGCCCGGGTATCAGCAAACTGGCTGAGCCATTGGATCAGGGTCCCGGAAATGCCGCGCACGCCGATCGGGTGACGCCCGCCTGGCCATATCACGCGGGCATTGGGTCGGTAGAAAGTTTCCACAGCACCAAATTCTTTACGGTTGAACAGTGTGTCCAGCCAGGCGTTGGCGCAGGACCGGCCGGCTTGCATGAGGTCTTCGCTCGCACTGGGCCAGCTGGTTCGTTTCGAAGGGGCAGTTTGGCTGACGCGGTTGTATTCTTCCTGCCACCAGGAAGTAAACCTGCCGGGCGGTTGTTTCAAGGCCCATTGATGAGCCAGTTCCAGCGGGTCCAGCCCAAGCTGCAAGGCCAGGAAACTGTTATCCCGCATCAGCCACTCATACTCAACCCGGTTTGCCCGGCAAACACAATCCGCAACGGTCATAACCCAGGCGGAGCGCCCGGTAGCCGGACCGAATTCACAACTACCCAGGTGGGTCAGCGTGCTGATAATGCGATGTGAGGAGTAGAAAACCCCATCGCCTTCGTCTGACCAGACCACGTTATCGCCAATCAGTGAACGATCTGGAAAAGCAGAGATCGTGGCCAGGGTGTTTTGTGTCACTTCATCGACGGAATCAGAATAGCCGCCAAGGGTATGCACCGGGCAAGGATCGAAGTAGTAGTCAGCACAGCGCCCAACATTTTTCTGTTCCCAGATACGGTGGGTGATTTTGATAATGAAATCTTCGATCCCGGAAAATTCGCGGTCAAAACCGGGCAAGCAAGATCCCTTTGCCGGGTTTGGCTTCCCTTCAAGCAAGGAGGCGATCGGTTGCCAGTGTCTGGGTCCGCTGGCTGGATCGATTGGTGACATGGTGGAAGCCTGGGGTTTCTCGGAATTCGTGGGGAGAGAGTACCCACGATATGACGTCGAAGTCAATCCAAAATGATGTCTGAAAACCTAAAGTTTATGGGTATAATCGCAATAGTGGCGAAAGGACTGTGAATTAATTGTGCATTCGAAGTATTTTCTGACCCGAATATTTCTGCCGTTGTGGCTGGCAGGGCTTTCCCTGTCTGCTTGCCTGTCAGGTGACGATGGCCAGGGGTCGGCCCAGGTTCGGGGCCAATCTGCTGGCCGGCTTTCCAGCCTGGAAACACTTTCAGTTGATGCACTGCGTGTGCGCAGCTACTACAGCCATCCCGAAGTTGTGGCGAACCTCGCCGACTCCGCGCTCGCTGCAGTATACCGCCAGCGATTCTTGCAAGGTGAGGCTGGCTACGACTCGCTGCTGTTGGCTTACAATTCTGACGGCTTGCGGGTTTACAGCCGCATGGATATTCCTGCTGAACCACCACCGCCCGGAGGCTATCCGGTGCTGGTTTTCGTGCAGGGCTGGTACGGTCGTGAAGCAGCGCCGGGCTTCGACTTCATGTACCGCCCGTGACCGTAAACCAGTAATTCGAGCCATGTGCGATGTGGGATTTCCCGGTATTTTGACTCATGGGAGGTCCCCACATGAAACGCCAACGATATTCGGAAGAACAGATCATTTCGATTCTGAAGGAACACGAGGCCGGTGCCTCTGCCACGGATCTGGCGCGCCGGCATGGTGTAGCCGAGAGCACGGTATACCGCTGGAAGGCCAAGTTTGGCGGTATGGAAGTCTCGGAAGCCAGGCGGCTACGAGCACTGGAAGCTGAGAACAGCAAGCTCAAGCGGCTGTTGGCTGAGGCCGAGTTGGACAAGGCCGCGCTCAAGGAGCTGGTTCAGGGAAAATGGTGACGGCCGCTCAGCGGCGCCGGGCCGTCGAACACCTCCAGAGTCGCCGCTACAGTGAACGCCGGGCCTGCCGGCTGGTGGGGTTCAGCCGCTCGGCCATTGGGTATCGTTTGCAGGGCCGTAACGACGCGCCCTTGCGTGCCTGGCTCAGAGCACTGGCAGAACGCTACCCGCGCTACGGTTATCCGACGCTGCACGACATGCTCAGGACCGAAGGCCTGGTTATCAACCGCAAGCGTACCTACCGGCTCTATCGGGAGGAAGGCTTGCAAGTGCGCACCAAGCGGCGCAAGAAGCTGACACGGCCCGGTATATCGCTGCCGGTACCCCATGCTGTCAATGAGCGTTGGTCGGTCGATTTCGTGTCCGATCAGTTGGCGAATGGACGACGTTTTCGCGTGTTCAACGTGGTCGACGACTTCAGTCGCGAGTGCGTGCTGCAGGTCGTCGATTTTTCGATCGGTGGCGCATTGAAATGCATTCGCCGTCAGTCTAGCTGTCCGCAGAGCTGGCGCCTTGCCGAAGGCCGCTTGAGCCAAAGTTCATCGCCTGCCGACCGACGGCTCATTTTTTTAGGTACCTATTTCAGGTACTTAGGCCAAAAGATCACGGGCTTGCAACGCACGGCGCACCGACTGACCAGCCTGGATTTGCATCCGCCAAGCCGATTTAGGTGGAAAAATATTGCATTCGAAGTTAATGTATTGCTGTGCATACTCGGTATACACGTATTCCACTTCGAGGAGGTCAGACATGGCAAAGATGATTGTCAGCAAGTTCGCTTTATCCGGTGGCGCGGCGCTTTTGGGCCTCGCCTTCACCGTGCCGGCATTGGCCCAGGAAACCGCTGCCAGCGACCAGGGAGCGCGTGCCTTGGAGGAGATCATCGTCACAGCCCAGAAGCGTGACGAGAGCCTGCAGGACGTCGCGCTGGCCGTCACGGCGGTGTCCGGCGATGCCCTTGCGGCGGCGGGTATCGTGGATCTGTCCACGCTCGATAAGCTTGTTCCTGGCCTCCAGTTCGGTCAGTCCGGCACCGATGCCCGCCCGGCGATACGCGGCGCACGCACCGAAAACGTGTCGGTGCAGCAGGACCCCATCATTTCCTTCTATGTCGACGGTGTTTACCGATCGCTGACCTCACAAGCGCTCGCCGCGATGGTGGACGTGGCGCGGGTCGAGGTGCTGCGAGGTCCGCAGGGCACGCTGTATGGTCGCAACGCCTTCGGCGGCGCCGTCAACGTGATCTCGAACGCACCGTCAGCGGAGGCTGCGTACGGCGCCAGCCTGCTCTACGGCAATTACAACCGCGTCCGCCTCGAGGGCTTCGGCAACGTCGCGCTCACCGACAACCTGTTCTTTCGCGTCGCCTACTCGCAGGACTCCCACGACGAAATCATCGAGAACATCTTCAATCCCGACGCAGGCCTGCGCGATAAGGACGAGAAGTATGTCCGCGCCGCGCTGCGCTGGGAGCCCACCGCCAGCATGGACTTCACACTACGGGCCAGCCGCTGGGAGCAAGGGGGCGCTGGCAACTCCGATTTCGGTGTGAAGCTCATGGGACGTGCGCTCAACCGCGGTAGCCTCGAAGCGGTGCTCACATCGCCGATCGAGCCCGTCAACCCGCGCGTCGGCGCCGGCTTCAGCGCCGTACCCAGCGATAAGTACACCGTCTATAGCGACTACCAGACGAAGCTCGACACGGCCCAGGATACGCTTGACCTCGAGGCGAATTTTGACCTCGGCTGGGCCAACTTCAAGGTACTGCTTGGCTACGCCGACTTCTCCACCTTCCGCGACGCCGACACGGATATCTCGAACTTCGGCAGCGGCTTCTCAGCCCAGGATGATTCCGTTGAGAGCATGTCTCAGGAACTCCAGCTCACCTCCACGTCAGACGGGCCGCTTGAGTGGACCGCAGGTGCGTTTTTCCTCCAGGACGATAAGACTGGGCTGTTCATCTTCGACCGGCTGTTCATGACCGATCCGGTCACCAACACGCCCAATCAGACGCCTGCCCCGAACTCCGACTTCGACTCGCTGGCCAAGGTGGACGTGGACAGCATGGCGTTCTATGGCCAGGCGACGTACTCCATCACCGACTCGTTCCGGCGCAGCGCGTCCAGCTCCGCTTGCAGCCGCCGAGTTTGACTTTCGACTTCGACGCGCTGTTCGATCGTCGCCTGATGCTGCATGTAAAGC
>JANOGQ010000311.1:0-6167 GCA_031406105.1 Lysobacterales bacterium
ACCAGAATATTTTTCTGGACCCTGATCCCGATCCCAAGACCAGTTTCAGCGAACGACAACGAATGTTCAAAAAGTCTCGTTCGGGGTGGGATGATTACAACCCGGCGAAAATTTCCGCTGGTGGTGGCATACATTCGCGACTCGATAAAACCATCCCCCTGAGCAAGCAGGTCCGTGACTGGCTTGAGATCAGCGAGACGGCTCTGTCACCTCACGAACTGATCAAGTTGTTGCTCAGGGCTAAAGTGGATATGTTGTGGAACGGTGGCATAGGTACCTACGTTAAATCCAGCAAGGAAAGCAATGTGGATGTCGGTGACATGTCCAATAATTCACTGCGCATCAATGGCAATGAACTGGGCTGCCGGGTAGTGGGTGAAGGTGGCAACCTGGGCTTTACCCAACGGGGTCGAATTGAATTTGCCATGGCGGGTGGCCGCATCAACACAGACTTCATTGATAACTCTGCGGGGGTTGCTACTTCCGATCATGAGGTTAATATCAAGATTCTGCTGGCTCAGGCGATCCGTTCCGGCAAGCTCAAAGAAAAGGATCGGCCAGCACTGCTTGCGTCTATGACTGACGAAGTTGCTGAACTGGTGTTGCGTAGCAACTATCTGCAAACCCAGGCAATCTCCATGATGGAAACCATGAAAGGTCCACGCATGGGTTCCAAGCAGCATTTCGTAGCCAAACTCGAAGAGCAGGGCGTACTCAATCGACAACTTGAGTTCCTGCCTGAAGATGACATGTTGACCGAGCGACGTGCACGTGGCGAAGGTTTGACCCGACCGGAATTGGCCGTGCTGCTGTCGTACAGCAAGATCCTCGTGTACCAGCAATTGCTGGCATCCGATCTGCACGAAGATCCGTACCTGTCGCGGGAATTGATCCGCTATTTCCCGAAACCACTGCAGGCACGGTTTGCTGCAGTGATGGAACAACATCGGCTGCGACGTGAAATCATCGCCACCCAGGTGACCAATAGCATGGTCAACCGCATGGGCGTCAGTTTCTGCCTGCGTATGCAGGAAGATACCCATGCTTCGCCTGCCGCAGTGGCCAAGGCCTTTACCATCGCGCGGGAAATTTTTGCAGCAAGGGAATTCTGGGCTGAGGTCGAATCGCTGGATAACCGGGTGCCGGCAGAACAACAAACCATGGCCCTGCTGACGTTGTGGAATGTACTGCGCCAGGCGACACGCTGGGTACTGATACGGCGTGGCGGGCGGTTGGATGTGGATGAAATGGTACAGCGCTGGTCAGCTGGACTGAAAGCCATGGAAAAAACTATTCTTTCTACCCTGTCGGCTGAGGATCGGGCAGAAATGGAACAGAGGCGGCAAGCCAGTCTGGATGTGGGTATGCCTTTGAGCCTGGCTGATCGGATTGCCTCCCTGGAATACCTCTTGCCGGCTCTGGATGTGGTGGAAACTGCTGCGCAAGGGCAGCTGGCCGTAGCGGATGTGGCACGGGTCTATCTGGGCCTGGGTGAATTGCTGCATTTGAAGTGGTTGCGCCAGCAATTGGAGAGTCTGCCGGTCAAGGGCCAGTGGCACGCGCATGCTCGCGCCATACTGCGCGATGAATTGTTTTCAAATCACAATAAACTGGTGGACAGTATATTGCGCGAATCCGGGCGCAAAAAGGATCCGCTTGACTGCTGGATGAGCAAGCATGAACTGCGGGTAAGGCCGGTTATCAACTTCATGAGTGAAATGGTTGAACTGCCGGAAATGGATTTCGCAACCTTGTCGGTGGCGGTGCGGTCTCTGGGGCAAATACTGGAGCCCGGTCATGCTGCCTGAAGCGGGCCCAGCGTGACACAAGCAGCAAGAAATAATTGCCATGAGCACTAGCAAAGCACACTTCATTGCCGGCCCCTCGGACGCTGCTCAGCTGGCCCTGCGGGCAATGACTGCCCGTTATGGCCAATGTGAGCTGGCTGACGCCAATGTCATTGTGGCCCTGGGTGGTGACGGCTTCATGCTGCGTACCTTGCACCGATTGTTATCTGCAGACTTGCCGGTTTATGGCATGAAGCTGGGTAATGTGGGGTTCCTGATGAATCGTTACCGGGAAACGGGTTTGTCACAACGGCTGGCCGCAGCCAACACAGTATCGCTGGCGCCGCTTTGTATGGAGGCTGCCACGGAGGCGGGTGGTCAAGTCAAGGCATTGGCGATCAACGAAGTTTCACTGCTGCGGCAAATGAACCAGGCGGCACATATTCGTATTCTGATCAATGGCACGGTCAAGGTGCCGGAGCTGGTTTGCGATGGTGTTCTGCTATCTACCGCAGCGGGCAGCACAGCCTACAATCTGTCGGCCCAGGGGCCAATATTGCCGCTGGGTACCCAGGCTTTGGCACTGACACCCATTTCACCTTTCCGGCCCAGGCGCTGGCGTGGTGCTGTACTGCCCGGTTCCGCCAGGGTGCGATTTGAAGTGCTGGATCACTACAAGCGCCCGGTCAGCGCCACAGCTGATGCCCAGGAAGTACGCAACGTTGTGGCCGTTGATATTTATGAAGAGCAGACCATACGCCTCAAACTGATGTTTGATCCAGACCATACCCTGGAAGACCGCATCCTGGATGAGCAATTTCTCTGAGCTGGTCAAATTGGAGAGCCTGTTGCAAGCTCCACCAAGCCCCAGCGGGCAATCTGGCAGAACTGAAAAAGGTCAATGAACACAAGCGAAACTGATACCTGTTATTGCATAGTCCGTCATCCCGCCAAAGCCAAGTTCCTGGTGGTGAAACATGAGGAAACCTGGGCGCCGCCGGTGCTGATGTTTGCGCATGGGCCGATAGATTTTATGGCCAATACCATCAACCAGGGGATGCTGGACAAGTATGGTTTGCGGACTCGTATCCTGCGTCCCATCCTTCATTTGCCGCACTATCACTGCGTAGAGATGGAGCTGGCGGTTACCAAACCCGGTAAAAACATCAAGGCTGTTTGGGTGGACCATGCCGAGTACTTGCGCACACGAACTCCGTATGTGGATGTTCCAGACCCCTTTGAGCTCTGGTTCGCCGAGCAGGAGTCCGGCAAGGTCCCGAAAAATCGACCACCGTTTCACCGGGCTGGCTGGTTCGATCAGGCGGATCATTGGATTCACTTCCAGCTGGATCGCCTGGGTATTCTGGTGACTGGCTCGGTCGAGCAGTATCGGCAGGGCTGGGCCTCATCCTGTCTGTTGCGTGTACCCACCAACGAGGGATGGATCTACTTCAAGGCTGCTTACGATGCACCCCCTGATGAAGCTGTTTTGACAGACAGGTTGGCACAGAGCTGGCCACATCTGGTTACTCGCCCGCTGATTATTGATGCCCAGCGTAACTGGATGCTGAATCGGGATTTCCGCGCACACGAGCAGGAGCGGATGACTGTGGAGAAGTTACCTGACTTCGCCCGGAAAGCAGCTCTTTGGCAGATTGACAGTCGCCAGTCTTTGCAAGATTGGAGAACTATGGGTTGCCGGGAAGTGACGCTGCAGGATTTCGGTCAATTTTGTCAGCAGCCAGATAACTATCAGCTGCGCGTGCGGGAAGGCGGTGGTGGCCTGAGTGATGCTGAATGGTCCAGCCTGATAACAGCTATGGCCAAGATGCAGGAAGTCTGTGTGCGGCTGGCGGATACCGGTATGGCTTCAAGCCTGGTCCATCCTGATTTTCGCACGGACAATATGGCGATCACAGACGGTGAGCTGCGCCTCCTGGACTGGAGTGATCCGATCATCGCCCATCCTTTCCTGATACTGGGGCGTATCTTTATCGACCACGCTGCTTACCGCCGCGGACGGGACATCGGCCCTGGCTACATGAAGATTACTGATGAGCTTTATCAACAGATTATCGATGCCTATCTCGAGCCCTTCGCGCAACTGTCAGCGAGGGCTGATTTACTGCTTGCACTGGAGGCTACTGGAAAACTGGACACCTTGTGTATGCTGATGCGGGCAATCTATCGTTTGGAGTGGATCGAAGTCATGAGCCCGGATTATTACCGGCAGGTGATCAATGTGCAGGCCCTGGCCAGGAAGCTGATCCAGGAATTTGCAGCCTGACAGGACTCTGGTTCATGCCACTCAAGCCGCAAACATCCTCACAGAAAAAGGGCAATGAAGACAGCCTGGTGATTGCTATCTCCTCGCGGGCTTTATTTGATCTGTCAGATAGCCATAGCGTATTCGAACACCGTGGGCTGGCGGCTTATGCCGACTATCAATTGGGCCTGGAAGAAGAACTGCTGCGGCCAGGCGTGGCTTTTCCGCTGGTGCGCAAGTTGCTGGCCTTGAACAAAGACGGTGTGGATCATCCTGGTGTAGAGGTCATTTTGTTGTCGCGCAACAGTGCAGACACCGGATTACGAATATTCAATGCGATCGAGCATTATGGCTTGAATATTGAGCGTGCTGCATTTACCAATGGCTCCAGCCCGTATCGATACATGTCGGCCTATGGTGCCAAGCTGTTGTTGTCCACCAATGCGGCGGATGTGCGCAAAGCGCTGGCGGATGGTTATGCTGCAGCTACTATTCTGCCCGGTAAGGCAGTGGGTGAAGGCCTGGGTCAGTTGCGCATAGCATTTGATGGTGACGCAGTGGTGTTTGGCGATGAAGCCGAGCGCATTTTCCAGAATCATGGCCTCGAAGCGTTTTCAGCCAGCGAGCGGGAAGCGGCCCTGCAGCCTTTATCCGGTGGGCCTTTCCGCCCGGTGCTGGAGGCACTGCACCGCATCCAGGCTTCCTATCCCATCGACAATAACCCGATACGCACGGCGCTGGTTACCGCTCGCTCAGCCCCAGCGCATAAACGGGTAGTGCTGACACTCAGAAACTGGGGCATTCGCATAGACGAAGCCTTGTTCCTCGGCGGGCGCTCCAAAGGTGAATTCCTGAAAATATTTGGCGCTGATATTTTCTTTGATGATCAGCAGGTGCACATCGATTCGGCACGCATTCATGTGGCTGCAGCCCATGTACCCAGTGGTGTTGCCAACGAGAAGGACCATCAGAATGACAACGAGAATACGGAAGTGCATCATGCAAATGGTGACAGCAAGCAGGCTGCCACTTAGAATAGCCGGTTGATTTTTTCTATGGCCAGCTGCAAGGGCAGAGGCCTTATACCAAAGCCTGGAGTTCTTGATGGCCAAATTGAATCCCTATGATCTCTTCGATGTTAATTCTTTACTCAGCGAGGAAGAGAGAATGATACGCGACAGCGTCGCCCGATTTGTTGACGAGCGAGCCATGCCGATCATTGCCGAGCATTTTGACAATGCTACTTTTCCATCTGAGCTGGTGGGTGAGATTGCCGATCTGGGCTTGCTGGGCTCCAGCCTGGAAGGTTATGGCTGTGCCGGCCTCAATGCCGTTTCCTATGGTCTGATCTGTCAGGAACTCGAGCGCTGTGATTCGGGCCTGCGCAGTTTCGTTTCGGTGCAATCCAGCCTGTGCATGTATCCGATCTATGCATATGGTTCGGAAGAGCAAAAAAACCGATGGTTACCGGGTATGGCCAAAGGCGAAATCATTGGCTGTTTCGGGCTTACTGAATCGCAAGGTGGCTCTGACCCTGCCAATATGAAAACCCACGCCAAACGCGATGGCGATGACTGGCTGATCAACGGCTCCAAGATGTGGATCACCAATGGCAACCTGGCGGACATCGCCATTGTCTGGGCGCGCACCGAAGATGGCATCATGGGTTTCCTGATGGAAACAGCTATGCCAGGCTTTGAAGCGCGCAAAATCAAATCAAAAATGTCGCTACGCGCTTCAGTGACCTCCGAACTTTACTTTGACAATGTGCGCGTACCTGAAGCCAATCGACTACCGCATGTTTCTGGTTTGAAAGGCCCGCTGGGCTGCCTGACACAAGCGCGTTATGGCATTACCTGGGGGCCGATAGGCTCGGCCATCGCCTGCCTGGATGAAGTGGTTCGCTACACTTCAGATCGTATTTTATTTGACCGCCCTTTGGCGGCCAATCAGGCGATACAACTGCGCCTGGCGGATATGGCGCGGCGGATTACCGCGGCGCAATTAATTTCCTTGCAGCTGGGCCGATTGAAGGACCTGGGTAAAATGCAGCCCGCTCAAGTCAGCCTGGCCAAGTGGAATAATGTGCGCATGGCGCTGGATATTGCGCGCGA
>JANOGQ010000352.1:0-2018 GCA_031406105.1 Lysobacterales bacterium
ACCTGGTTTATAACCGGCTGACGGATTTTTATCTTCAGCAGGACAAGGTATCGGCAATTCGAGAAGCTTACCTGGCCCATGCGGTGGTTTTGACGCCGCATCCGCAGACCCACGCCCTCTATGCAGACAAGCGCAATCTGGCGCTGCTGACCGATCCGGAAGAGCTCAATAACCTGAACGTGCCTGAGGATCTGCAGCAGTTGCTTTTGCAAGGCATTCCCCACACTGAAGTGGTCAACCCCATCCACGCCGATCGCCTCTGGGCTGAGCGCAAGCGGCTTTTTTTCAAGCCCGCCAGCGGTTACGGCAGCAAGGCTGCCTGGCGCGGTGACAAGATCACGCGGCGCGTATGGGGCGAAATACTGGCGGGTGACTACGTGGCCCAGGCTCTGGTGCCACCGGGCGAGCGCGTTGCTTTGAGCGAATCCACGCCACTGGTGTTCAAGTACGATGTGCGCAACTATGTTTACGATGGTGCGGTGCAATGGGTTGCCGCGAGACTCTACCAGGGCCAGACCACCAACTTCCGAACGCCGGGCAGTGGTTTTGCGCCGGTCTATAGCTGCCCCGAGCCACCTTTCGGTATACAATCCATCTTATGCCTTTAGCCGATACCAATGCGTCCGCCTCAGCGGACGAACCTCCCAGTAGCAACTTTCCCCTCACAGCAGCCCGCTCGACGATGAGCACCTGCGCCTTATCGGAGCAGGTGAGATGAGCGTTTGGATTGCATTTGTAATTATCACGCTCATCCTCGTAAACGCGCTCTACGTGGCTGCGGAATTCGCCGTGGTGGGGGCGCGGGTGACGCGCATCGAGCAATTGGCCGCGCATGGCAAAAGCCTGGCCGCAGCATTATTGCCAACTCTGCGCAATCCGGGGCGTCTTGACAGCTATATCGCTGCCTGCCAGATCGGCATCACGCTTTCGAGTCTGGTGTTAGGTGCCTTTGGCCAGGCGACCCTGGGCATGGCTCTGGGGGCGTGGCTGGACGAGTACACCCGGCTCAAAACCCCTACTGCCTATGCCACTTCTGCCACTATCATCCTGATGGTGCTGACATCAACCCAGGTGGTTTTCGGAGAGCTCATACCCAAGACGCTTGCCCTGCAATTCCCGGTCAGAACTGCCCTTTACACCTACCTGCCGCTGCACTGGTCAATAACCATTCTGTCGCCATTCATCAAATTTTTAAATGGCAGCGGGAATGTGGTGCTGAGGATGTTCGGCGTCACAGGCGAACAGAGCCACCGGCATGTGCACTCGCCCGAGGAAATCGATTTACTGATCCGTGAGAGTCGTGAAGGCGGGCTGCTGCAGACCAGGGAAAGCAGACACTTGCGCGAGGCCCTGCAACTGGGGCAGCATCGGGTACGTCAGCTGATGGTGCCCTCGCGGCAAATCGCCAGTCTGGATCTGAGCGCGCCGGTGGATCAACTGCTGGCCGATATCAACCTGTCGCCATTTACCCGGCTGATCGTCTACCGAGGCAATCCTGACCAAATACTCGGCTACATCCATGTCAAAGATATCGCCTTCGCCATTGCCACGGGATTCGATCTTGACGATTTACAGTCGCTGGTCCGGCCATTGTTGATTCTGCCGGACACTTTGACCATTGACCGCGCGGTTAGCCAGTTGCGCAGCCAGCGAGCCCGCATTGCTTTGCTGGCTGATGAGTACGGCGACATCAAGGGCCTGGTCAGTCTGGAGGACATCATCGGAGAGTTGCTCGGCGGATTGTCCGACGAGTTCAAATCCGGCGCCGAAGAGAACGCAGGACGCTTGCCCGACGGGCGTTGGCGTCTGCACGGGCGCATGCCGCTCTATGAGGTTGACGAATTGATCGGTGCTGTCAGCGGTTCGGTATTGCAGTCAGACCAGGCAGATACCCTGGCTGGCTGGTTACTCGAACAGCTCGATACGATTCCCGATGGTTGTTGCTGTTTGAAGGTCAATGCTATCGAGTTCGAGATCGAGTCGCTGGAGAGCCGCGCCATCGGGTCGGTTTTGGTACG
>JANOGQ010000370.1:0-5702 GCA_031406105.1 Lysobacterales bacterium
GGTGTTCGATAGTGATGTGCTCAGGCCGGCCTTCACGTCGTGGCGAATGCCAGCCAGGCAGTAGACGTTCTCCCTGGAAAAAGCTCACCGCAGAAGCCGATCGATAGCCCGAAGCGGTAATTGCCAGGGCGCGCAGGCTGCCTGCTTCTATTGCTGTCTGGATTCCGGCCAATTTTAAATGGGTCTGCAGGAAATCACGCAGGGGCTGGTTATCCAGCAGGGAGCGCGGGTTATCGAACAGCCTGCCACCCAGCGTGAGTGAGAGCATCCAGTGCAAACCGTTGCGTAATACTGTCCAGCCGTCCGTGCGATAAATACGATCGCAGGACATGCTGGCCCAGAACTGTTCCAAATTGCTGACCCCCACATCAAACTCATGCGCGTGACTGGCCAGGACTGCTGCGTTAATGGCGCCTGCGGAAACCCCGCACATCAGCGGAAATGGATTGGATGCGCCGCCACGGATTTCATTGATGGCTTTGAGCACACCGACCTGATACGCACTGCGCGCACCTCCACCGGGTAAAACCAGCGCTGTCAGGTTGTTTGAAGACCTCAATGCGGCAATCTCGTTTTGAGCCATGCTGCAACTATACATTCATCTCAAAACCAGTAGCAGACTGCATTCCTGCAGTTAGGGAAACTCTGATTTATTCAGAGTTGCCGCGGCACAAGGATGTGCCGCCATTTTCGATGATTGTAAATCATTGAAAATGAAGCAAAACAAAAATGACATTTTTTGTTTTGCGTGCTCTGATGCTTCATGGACGAATTAATCAGAGTTGCCTTAGTTTGCTATACTCGTGCACGGCAGCGGGGCAACAGCCCGACCAATGAAATCAGCCAGCATGGCAGGCTCTGTATTCGGGGCAAGGCGCTTCAGAAAAAGGCAATTGCGTGAATCAAGCACTAATGGATAAGGACGCAGGCCAGGCCAGCAACTCAGCCAAATCGAGGCGTGAGAAGCTGGCTATCGCCGAACAGGAAGTCAATCGGGTTTTGCTGGGCAAACAAGATCAGGTGCGACTGGCATTCAGCTGCCTGTTGGCCCGTGGCCACCTGATGATTGAAGACATACCTGGAGTGGGTAAAACCACGCTGGCACACGCTCTCGCTGCCGTTATGGGCTCCAATTACCAACGCGTGCAATTCACCAGTGACCTATTGCCCGCGGACATACTTGGCGTGTCGATTTATAAACGCGAAAAGGATGTTTTCGAGTTTCATCCCGGTCCGATTTTTTGTCAGGTTCTGTTAGCCGATGAAATCAACCGGGCCACTCCGAAAACTCAGAGTGCCTTGCTCGAAGCCATGGCTGAAGGACAGGTCACCATCGAGAACCAGACCCACGCATTGCCCCAACCATTTTTCGTTATTGCGACGCAAAATCCATTAGACCTTATTGGAACTTTTCCACTACCCGATTCACAGCTTGATCGTTTCCTGATGAGTATCAGTCTGGGTTACCCCGCAGCCGATGCAGAGCGGGAATTGCTCACATCACCCACGCGGGCAGGAATGCTGCGGGAAGTCAAAGTCATTCTTAGCCCAGCGGATATCATCGAATTGCAGGCAGACTGTGCAGCCGTTCATGTCAGCGCGGATCTGCTGGATTACATCCAGGCCTTGCTGGCTGAAACACGCAACGATCAGTGGTTTGAAAGTGGCTTATCACCACGAGCAGGTCTGGGTTTGCTGCATGCCAGTCGTGCATTCGCCTTCATGGAAAGTCGTGCTTACGTAATTCCCGAAGACACTAAGGCCGTGTTTCCCTGGCTGGCCCGTCATCGTTTGAACGCAACTTCTGGTTTCAATACCGGCTCTCTGGACCAGATTACCAAAATGTTGCAGCAATTACCGATTCCCTGAGGCCCTCCAGACTTTAACCACGACATGCCTTCCCAAATCATACGACCAGGACCCCGCTTCGATCGCTGGATTCTGGAACGTGTTCGCCAGCGCAGAGGATCGCCTGTATTACCCTTCAAGCTGGAATACCGGCACATCTATGTTATGCCGACTGTGTTCGGAGTCTGGTTCGGCATTTTGCTGGCAACCACCCTGATTGGCGGCCTGAATTTCAATAACAACATGGCCTTGTTGATTGGCTTTCTGCTGGCAGCGATTGCTCAGCTAACCACTTTGCTGGCCTATCGCAATCTGGTCGGTATGGAATTGAGTGCCATACGTGCCGAAGCTGCTTTTGCTGGCGACCAGGCCGTGTTCCGGGTTTACCTGAGTAATCCGGAAGCCAGGCATCGCTACGCCTTGCAGCTTCGCAGTAAAGCCGACCGGGATAGCTACGACATTGAAGCCAACGAAACTGCAGTGCTGACATTAAGGCAGCCCAGTACTCATCGAGGCTGGCTGGAAATGACTCCGTTCAACATCGAAAACCGTTTTCCCCTGGGCATGTTCCGCGCCTGGTCAGTCATCATTCCCAAGGCAAGCTGTCTGATTTATCCACGTCCCAGCGCGCATCCGCCACCATTGCCTCGCAGTGGCCGGGGAGATGAAGGTGCATCCCGCGTGGGCGAAGGTGAACATTTTCACGGATTGCGCAAGTATCGCCCGGGAGACGCCCTGAAAAGCATTGCCTGGCGTGCCAGTGCCCGTCACGACAAACTGCTCACCCGTGAATACGAATCACCCCAACAGGAAGCCTGCGAACTCAACTGGTACCTGATGCCAGAGGTGCCACTTGAAGAAAAACTGTCCATACTCACTGCCTGGATTATCAAAGCCGAGCGACTGATGATTCCCTACTCATTGGAATTACCCAGCGACGCCTTGCCAGCTGACCTGGGACCCGATCATCGCGATGCCTGCCTCAAATTATTGGCCACATTTGGCAAATGATGCAGGGCCGGGCCAACAGCACACCTCTGCTGCCACAAGCCGGCAAGGCCAACAGCATGCTGTGGGTGATCAGCACACTGGTTTTGGCAGCTTTACCGCAGTTCGCACTGATGGCTGCACCATTGGTACTGGCCTGTTTGTTTCCGGTGCTCTGGCGCGTGCTGGCCGAATTGAAACACTGGCCACCACTACCTGGGTGGATACGCTATGTTGCCGTAGGCCTGGCGCTGGCGCTGCTGGCTTTTACCTACGGCGATCTGTTCGGGCGACGCGCTTCGGTCAGCCTGTTATCCATTATGCTCTGCCTGAAACTGCTGGAATGCGACCGTATACGCGATGCAAGACTGGTAGTCAGTTTCAGCTTCTTTCTGTGCACCACCCAATTCCTGTTCACCCAGGGATTGATCATGCCCTTGTACGGTGCGGCTACAATTTTGCTTGGCCTGGTTGCCCTGGCCCAACTGCAACGCGCTGAAGCATTCAGTAACCGCAAGATCATACCGGCATCCAGCGCCCCGATGATGGCCGAGCTGGGGTTCAGCCTGCGCCTGTTACTGCTGGCTTTGCCGGTGTGCCTGGCATTTTTTGTATTGTTTCCACGCTGGGGTTCACCCTTGTGGGGTGTACCGGAAACCACTCTGGATGCCCGAAGTGGTCTATCCGACAGCATGGCACCAGGTTCCATTGAAAACCTGTTCATGGATGACAGTACCGCATTTCGCGTGGAATTTTCCGGCACAGCCCCGACGCAGTCCCAACTATACTGGCGCGGCCCGGTGTTCTGGCACTATGACGGCAGAACCTGGAGCTCGAGTTTTTACGGGCGCAATATTGAGGCCACAGACTTACCTGTCGAAACTTCTGACAGTTGGCGTTATCAGGTGCAACTCGAACCCAATGAGCGCAATTGGTTATTTGCGCTGGACTATCCCGTTGCAGCGCCCAACGATGTCCGCATCACACTTGATTTCCAGCTGCTGAAAAGGCAGGCCGTGACCCAGTTGATGCAGTACACACTGGTTTCAAATCCGGACTTCATCGACTCACCGGAACTGCAGAAAACCATCCGCTCCATGGCACTGGAATTGCCGCAAGACCTGAATCCAAAAACTCGCGAACTGATCAATCGGTGGCGGCTGGAAACACCCGGGGACACAGCACTTATCCGGCGCGCATTGGATTGGTTCAACCAGCAGCCTTTCCACTATGCCCTGAATGCACCCCTGCTCGGCAGTCAGGCCATAGACAATTTCCTGTTTGATACACGAACCGGTTACTGCGAGCATTATGCATCCGCATTCACAGTGATGATGCGCATGGCAGGTATCCCGGCGCGAATTGTCACTGGCTATCAGGGTGGCTGGCACAACGCTGATGCTGGTTATTACCTGGTCCGTCAATCGGACGCACATGCCTGGTCGGAAGTATGGCTGCAGGGCAGTGGCTGGACGCGGGTTGACCCAACCGCAGCCGTATCACCCTTGCGGGTTGAACGCGGTTCCTTAGGCGCCATTGATCAGCCTCGTCACCTGCTGGATTTCAATTGGGTTCGCTCTTTGCGAAATACCATGGATGCCATGGAGAAACGCTGGAATACCTGGGTTATCGACTACGACTACCGGCGTCAAACCGAATTATTTGAAGGCATGGGCATGGGCAAATTGCGACCCATAGCACTGGTCAGTCTGTTGTTTGCTGTGCTGGCCGTGCTCAGCATCATCCTTTTGCCTCTGCTACTGCGAACGCGTGGACCTGCCAGCCGCGATCCGGTCCAACAAATCTGGCAAAAATATCTCAAGCGTCTCAGGCAGGCGGGTTTCCAGTCGCGGCCATCATGGGGCGCGGAGGAACTGGCGGCAGCGGCTGTAGTCGAACTCCCCGAGCAGGCTGAAAATATTCATCGCATCAGCGACTTGTACAATCGCCTGCGGTATGCGCCCCAGCGACCATCACTGCAGGAATTGCGCGTTGCGGTGGGTGAATTCAGGCCGAAAAAATCAACTTGATATAGCAGCTTGAGATAGGGCAAGCAGGCAGGAATAGGGGCCGATCAGCTTTCGGGCGAATGGCCAGGCCCGGATTGATGGCCGATCCTGACCTGTCGACCGGCATGTTGTAAGATATCAGGCAGGTTATCCGGTCTCATCTCAGGCTAAGTTTTGGTAAGCGAACTGCAACAACTCGGAAGATCATGCGTACCTCCAGATATCTGATTTTTGCTCTACTGGCCAGCCTCTCCATGGCTGCCTGCACTTCAGTGCCGACCCAGCTGCAAGGTGAATATGCGGCAATTTCCCCTGCCCGGGTTGATCCTTCTACTTTCGGCACTCCTGTGCGTTGGGGCGGTGTCATCATCGATGCCAGGAATGAGGCCAATCGAACCTGCTTCGAAATACTTTCCCGCGAGCTGGACCGTTATTACCGACCCAAGGTCGAGGACCTCACAGCCGGACGGTTCATCGCTTGCCAGGATGGCTTTTTTGACCCTGAAGTATTCTCCAAGGGCAGAGAAGTGACGCTGGTGGCCGATATCAAAGGCATAGAAGAACACAAGATTGACGAATTCAATTACCGCTACCCGCTTCTGCAAGTAAATGACCTTGTGTTGTGGGAAGAGCGACAGGACATCATCATATACCGCGATCACTTCGACCCATTCTGGTATCCCTATGCCTGGGGTAGTCCTTTTTATGGCTACTATCCTTATTATCGAGGCGGCATGGGATACGGTCACAGTGGCTATGCCTATACGCGGCAAACCCTGCCGGGCCCTGCGCGGCTTGAGCCAAAAGACAAGTAGCCAATCGAACCATTTGGCGATCACTTGTAAGCTCACCACCATG
>JANOGQ010000371.1:0-4140 GCA_031406105.1 Lysobacterales bacterium
CGATCAGCGCGATTCGATCGACGAAGCCATCCGTGCTGGCGATGTTTCCAAGCTGCAGTGGATTCGCCAGGCCATAAACGACACTAACGCACTATCTACAGCCATCTCCATGGCCCGGTCACGATCCAGCGCCGCCCTTGAGGCACTGGATGGTTTAGAGGCCTCTGCCTGGAAATCAGCTCTTGCAAGCCTGGCGGAATACAGCGTCAACCGCGATCACTAAGTTAGGGAAGCTCTGAATAAATCAGAGTTTCCTTAATTGATATCCGGCAGTCAGCCGGCCAACACCGCATTCCACTGTTTGACGCGATCAGCCTGGCTGCTGAGCAAGTCTTGTGCACCCGTGATTTCAATGCTTGAAATGGTATCTCCCACCCGGATAGAGTCGACCACCTTCTGATCGTGGGCATCTTCCACACGACCAAAGACCGTGTGCCGGCCGTCTAGCCAGGCTGTTTCCACATGCGTGATAAAAAACTGGCTGCCATTGGTCCCTGGGCCGGAATTGGCCATTGAGAGAATTCCTGGACGATCGTGCCTGGCTTTGGGGCTGCACTCATCTTCGAATCGATAACCCGGACCACCGCTTCCGCTGCCATTGGGGCAGCCACCCTGGATCATGAAATCGGCAATCACCCGATGGAAATTGAGCTCATCATAGAAGCCGTTACCGGCCAGATTGACGAAGTTTGCTACAGTAACCGGCGCGATGTCGGCAAATAGTTCAATTTTGATGTCGCCCTTACTGGTGTGCATTACTGCTTTCACTGGGCTGCTTGATTCAGTCACGTTTGCTACTCCTGAAAGTATTCTGAAACTTTTTCGAATTTTGGCGGGTCTATTTCTATGAGACCGCGGGATGGTCTCTCCCTCAAACCTCACAGGGCGATTTCTGCACTCCTCACTCCCTGACCCGCGGTCTCATTTTAACCATTCACAACGCTTCCTGCCCGGTTGTTTCCCCTCAACCGGGCGTTTTTTTATTCAAAAACCAGCCAGACGAGCAAACTCCAGGCCGCGGTGCTGGAAATCGACAAACCGGGGAAAGCTGGGTGCACCCGGCGACAACAATACCGTATCCCCTTTTGTCGCCAATTGCTCAGCCAGTAATACTGCTTCATCGAGGTTTTGAACCTCGTATTGGCCGGAGCTGCAGGACAACCCCAATTGCTGCAATTTTTTGGCTACTGAGGGCCCGTTGTCCGGCATGGCAATCAAAGCCTTGGGTGAATGAGCCATAAAATCCGGCAGGTAAGTGGCCCAATCCAGCCCTCTGTCCAACCCTCCAATCAGCAAAATAATGGAGCGGCCTGACAGCGCTTCCAGCGCAGCGGCTGTGGCAACCGGGGTAGACGAAATACTGTCGTTAATCCAGCTGACACCCTCCTTTTGCCCTATCACCTGCAGCCGATGCGGCAGACTCTGAAAAATTGCCAACGATGCAATGGCAGTTTTCAGATCGAAACCTGCCCGTCGAACCGCGGTCAATGCGGCAGCCACGTTGGAACGATTGTGTTTTCCCGGCATATTGACCGGCATGGTCACGTCCAATTGCCTTTCACCGTCCATGAACTGAAGGCCATCCAGCCAGATACCGGATGACTCATTGAACCAGTGGATATCATCATCACTGGCAAATTTTTCATGCAACAAGGGGTCAGCGGCATTGACGATCAGTCCACCCCTGGCCGTCAATTCGGCCAGCCGCAGCTTGTCGTGCATGTAGTTTTCAACCCCGCCGTGCCAATTGAGATGCTCAGGACTGAGGTTAAGCAGCAAGCCCAATTCTGGTCGCCCTTGCAGGTCACAGAGTTGATAGCTGGAAAGCTCTATCACCCACCAGTCAATATCTTTGTTTTCACAGGCCAGCAATGCTGTGCCTATATTGCCAGCCAGCTGGACGCGCATACCGCAGGCCCGCAGCATGTGGGCAATCAGTGCTGAGGTGGTACTTTTTCCTTTGGTGCCGGTTACACAAATGGTTCTGGCCTCGGGATGGTCCACAAACCACAAGGTGGATGGTGAGAGGATGCGAACCCCAGCTGCTTTTGCCCGCTGCAAAGCCGGTCGATACGGACTGATTCCCGGAGAGCGTAGCAGCACATCAAAGGCTGCCAGTTTTGCATCATCAAGACTGCCCACATGCAACACATCTGCCGGCGCCAATTGACCAAGCATGGCCGACTCAGGCGCAGTTTCGGCAAACAGCTGAAGTCGGCAATCTGCCAGTCGGGCTTTGAGCCAGTGATAAGCAGCCTGCCCTTCCCGCCCGAAGCCCAGTATGGCGATACGCTGGTCCTGCAATTTATCCTGCCATTCATCCGGCCATTCATCCGGCCATTCATCGAGTGTTAGCACAATGGGCTTTCCGATAATCGCGACAGAATTGCAGCAGGTATTGAGTGCTGTCGGGATGGCGCTAACAGAGCAGTCATGTCCGGAACCCTCAGCCCGTTCAATTCTGCTGCCAGTTTCTGCACCAATACTTTATCTTTCCACTGCGGTTTTTTGGCTAATTCAGCCAGCGCTGCCCGACTTTCACCAGACTCACCCACACACTCAAAAGGCTTGTCGCGCCCCAGTGTGCAGAGTTCGCGGAATCCTTCTTCCTGCTTCGGGTCATCCAGCAAATTCTCACCCATGATCTGCACTACTTCTGCGGGGGAGAGGAACAAAGCCAGGCTCAGCGCCGCAAAACGGCACTTGGGGCAGTCACCACACCAACGCCCCGTGATCGAGGGGCCATCAAGATGAAAGTTGCGATTGCAGCTGGAGTACACCGAATGAAATTCCTTCAATTTTGCGAAACGACGCACTATCTCCAGTTCGGAGTAAGGCCGCAGCAAGGAAAAACAATCCAGATCAGGACTGATCTGTGTATGGATCATGTGAATCCACACACGTTCAAAAGCACTGGATTTGCTGTATTGATGATTGACGGGCTGACCTTCTACTGTAAGCAAAGTAGCTTCGTCAGCCGATCGCTCATTGGCAAAAATTACATAACGATAGCCATACAACAGAGCTGCGCAAACCAGAATGGCTGAGTTGATTGCAGTAACTGGTACATGGCCATTCCATGCGCCTGCAGCATTCATTGCCTTGAGTTCCGGAGCGATACTCCGTTGAATCTGCAGCAGCGGCAAGTTCGCAGTCGAGACGGTGCTGTGAATCAGTGCGGAGCGCCCAACGCAAACCGGCAATACTTCGAGACCAGACTGACGAACCATATCCAGCGCCACCAGGCTGTCCTTGCCGCCACCCATTGCGACCAGGGCACGCTCGGACAAAAGCAGGTCGACTGGCTGCGACGATCGGCTCGAATCGGCGTTAAAGGACAAGCGACTGGTCACATCCAGCTGGTTCACAAAACTGAATTCGGCCAAACCATGGCTGTAGAGCTCAGTCAGAAAATTAGCGACTTCAGGTGCCGGAGGGCCCAACGGAAATTCCATGACAGGAGCCAAACCTGCCTTCCAGTAGCTGACCCCAGCAACCAGGTGTAAAGCTCCAGTGCGTGGTCAAAAGCCAGTTGCCGACTGGCATCGGACGGCCATGGGGTATATGGAAACAGCAGCTGCTCAACCAACTCCGGACCATCATCCACGCGGTATACCAATCTCGCAGAGCCGCTCAGGGGATCAAAGCTTCGACGCAGAAAGGAAAAGGTTTTTGCTGCTTTGGGACCCAACATGGTTTCTTTCACTGCCAACCTTGCAAATCCTGCCAGCTGGGCCCGAATATTTGAGAAGACCCGCTATCGACGTTGGCAATCAGCTCACGGTGCAATTGCCGGATCAGCAATTCGTGATCACCCGCCTGCATCAGCAGACTCAGGCACAGATCGTTGGCCGATTGAGACAACATCAACAGGGGCCGATCAGCGAAATAGTCCATAGCAGAATGCAGCTTTGCCAGAGCGGTTCTGACTGAAGTGCCAACCAGATTGACACAGACGCAATCAGCATGAACCAAAACCATACAGTGCTGTTGCAAATTCTCCACCAGGCCAGCCAGCGCAAATTCATCGAGCAGGTTGGCAGGACGACTCAAGGCAACTGTCGTGGTCGTCTCTGAAGTGGCCACCAGGTCTACGGAGATCCCACGTAAACGAAAAATGTCAAAAACGCGCGCCAAAAA
>JANOGQ010000412.1:0-6573 GCA_031406105.1 Lysobacterales bacterium
CGCGGCCAGCCGCGAGCATAAGAGGGGGACCGACGGCGATTCCGCGAAGGTCATGTTGCGCGCACGCTCGTGGAGGAGTTTTTCGACGTCGAGATCGGCCAGCTTCAGGCTCCCCTCGCGCGCGAAGCGGGGCCCCTCGGCGATCAGGGAGCCGTTCTCGGCGACGAGGGCGTGTCCGCCGTAGACGACGTCCTTGGTGGATTCGAGCGGGCCCGAGGAGACGTAGACATAGCCGGCATTGAGCCGGGCGGACTGGTGGCGGACGAGTTCGCGGCGGTAATCGGCCTTCGCGACGAGCTCGTTGCTGGCCGACGGATTGAGGATGACCTGGGCGCCGGCTACCGACCCAGCGGCGCCCGCCCCTTCGGGAAATGCCATCATCGAAGAAGTCGTGGTAACCGCCCGGCGCCGCGAGGAAAATCTGCTGGACGTTCCGCTGGCGGTAACCGCCCTGAGCGGAGAGAAACTGGAGCAGCTTGGCGCCATCGACCTGATCTATCTCAGCCAGGCCATACCCAACGCGACCATTGAAGTCGCTCGTGGTACTAATAATTCGCTGGCGGCCTATATCCGGGGGGTGGGCAGGCAGGATCACATTGCCGGTTTCGAAAGCGGCGTTGGTCTTTACGTGGACGATGTCAATTACAACCGGCCACAACTGGCCGTACTGCAGATCTACGACGTCGAGCGCATCGAGGTGCTGCGCGGACCGCAAGGGACACTTTACGGCCGTAACACGATAGGCGGTGCCATCAAGTACATCACCCGCCGGCTCGGCGAAGGCAAGGAGTTAAAACTGCGCGGCCGGGTGGGCAGCTACGGAATGCGCGACGCCATCGTCACGGCCTCGGCACCGCTGGACGAGACCCTGCGCATCGGCGGTTCCCTCGCCAGCTTCAACCTGGATGGATTCGGCGACAATCTCTACCTGACCGGCAAGGAAAACTACAACAAGGATATCAGCGCCGCGCGCGCCAGCGTGGAATGGCTGCCTGACGAGAACTGGTTCATTCGGCTGGCGGCCGACTGGCAGCAGGACGATTCGGACTTGCGGCAGGGACACCGAATGAAGGTAGGCCGCTATTCCGGCGCACCGGTGCTCGAGGATGTATTCGATACCCGCGCTGGCAACATCGTACCCATTGCCGATGCTGAGGCCAGCGGCTTATCCTTGCTGACGGAATGGGCGGCAACGGAGCAGGTCACCTTCCGCAGCATTCTCGCTTCCCGCCGGGACGAAACCTGGAGGCCTGGCGATTTCGACAGCCTGCCCACAGTGGATGTCGATGTATCGAACTGGGACCGCAACAAGCAGGACACAGCGGAATTGCAGGCGATTTTCAGCAAAGGTCGCTGGAGCGGGGTGGCCGGGCTGTTCCTGCTGGATGCCAGCGCAGTGACCCGTGTCGAGATTTTGCTCGGCACCACCGGCATGGTGATCGGGCGGCCTGGCCTGAACAACCTGCTGGTCAGCGACGTGGACACGAGCAACTGGGCGGTGTTCACCGACCTGAGTTATGCCATCAGCGATCACTGGTCAGGCTCGCTGGGTGGACGCTTTACCCATGACGAACGCACCGTGGATATCCTGCGCCAGAATCTGGTGGGTGGTCTTTCACCATTCTTCGGCGGCAGCGGCATCGTAGTCAACACGACGTCGGATTTCGCAGGTTCGGCCACCTTTGAAAAATTCACGCCCCGGGCCACGCTGCAGTGGCAGCCGCAGGATCGTCAGAATGTCTACATCAGCTACAACGAGGGTTTCAAGGGCGGTGGTTTTGACCCTCGCGGGCTGTCGACCCTGGCACCGGATTTTGACGGTGACGGGCAGGTTAGCGAAGCGGAGGTGTACGAGTTCATGAAGTTCGAACCCGAAGAAGTGGCATCCTTTGAAGTTGGCTGGAAAGCAACGCTGTTTGACGGCCGGATGAGCTCCCGGCTGGCCGCATTCAAGGCCGATTACACCGACGTGCAGATTCCCGGCGCGGTGGCGGTCGACAACGATGGTGACGGTATCGCCGAACAATACGTCGGAATTACCACCAATGCCGCCGATGCTGAAATCGACGGCCTGGAATGGGAGGCTCTTGCCATCCTGGCGCAGGACCTGGGTGTGCCGGGGGCGCGGCTGGAACTGTCCTGGGCCATTGGCCTGATCGACGCCGACTTCAACGAGTTTATCGACGAGAACGGCGAGGACGTGGCGGATGAA
Organism: Lysobacterales bacterium; assembly: GCA_031406105.1. GTDB lineage: Bacteria > Pseudomonadota > Gammaproteobacteria > Xanthomonadales > SZUA-36 > JAWXBM01. The sequence continues at coordinate 2,213 of JANOGQ010000412.1, forward strand.
CGCGGCTTCGCCAATACACCGGGATGGACCTTCGCCGCCGCGGTTAACTATGCGATTCCGGTGGGCTGGTTCGGCAGGGCCGGAGAGCTTGCCCTGACCCCCACCATGGCCGCATTCGATGAGCAGATCCAGTTCCCGGAACCCGATCCCCTGATCGACCAGAGCTCCTATGCAGTTTGGGACCTGAGTGTGGTGTGGTCCGACCTGGAAGACCACTGGCAAATAGGTTTGCACGGCAAGAATCTGGCCGACAAGACCTACCGGGTCGCCGGCCTGGACATCCCGCTGGGCCTTGAGGGAAACACCACGGCGTATTACGGCAATCCGCGCCAAATCTGGCTGGATCTGCAGTACCGGTTCGACTGATGATGAGTTTTCTCAAATCGGTTCTGATTAGCCTGATCGTGCTGCCAGCCGGACTACTAGCGGGTGAAACCGGCGGCACGAATGAGGCTGCGAATGATGTGTCTGCGAATATGGCCACCCACAGCTGGAGCATTCACGGTGGCCCGGTGGAATGGCAGGCGGGTGAGCCTGGGCAGGTCATAGGACACTTTGAAATTCGCGCGCCGGCAGACGGCACTTCGGCTGACGCAGAGCTGCTGCAGGCAGGCGCCTGTCTGGTGGCTGACCTCACTCCGTTTGGAATTGGAAGCGCGACTTGCACAACGCAAGCGGACTGCAATCAGCCAGGCACCTTCGGCTCACCAGAGAATGCGGGCATTGAACAATATCATGGCTATTGCGCGACGCGAGATGGCAGTAAGGAGGCCACGCGCTGCTGGACGCGGCCAGGCCCGCCGGATGCCTATTGCATACGGACCAAGGATTCGTGGAAGGCCACCGCCGGGATGCACACAGTCGGGCCCGCCAACGGTAAGCCGCTGGGTGATCAAGCGCCTGCTGCCGAATGGGCAGTGTATGCTTGCCTGGCACATCCGGGCCATGGGCGGGCCTGCGGTGAACCCGACAATCCCCACCGGCAGATTTCCCTCACGCCAGGTCCGATCGAAAACAATTAGTACTAAGCCGTCATTGCTGGGCTCAACCCATTCTTTGGCTAAGCCAAGAATTTAGCGATAAACCGGTGCCTCCCCTGCGAGATACTCACGCCGCGCCGGAGCGGTGAACCTCGCTCGCTTCACCGCAGCATGTTTCGGGCTTCGGCAAATACGTCCTCTGCTGGATAGGCCTGAATTTCGCCACGATCACACGCTGCAACGCGCCGTTCTATTTCGTCGGCCCAGGCAGTTTCGATTTCGGCCATATGTACTTGCAATGATTCAAGCATGGACTCAGCCAGCTTCGCCCGATCGTCGGCATTCAGCTCCTGGGTGCCAAAACAGTAAACGCGCGTATGTAGGAACTTTGCTCGAACGCGTGTAAGTTTTTACCCTGTCCTTCAATGTCGGAATGCCTGTGTCAGGTGGCATAGGTTCCAAGCGACTGTTCTTTCTCGGTCAGGTTCTCGCACGCTTTATCCAGCTGAGCATACTGCGCCGCATACGCCACGTGAAATGCCTGCCAGGCAGCCTCATTGCGCCAACGATCCAGCGTGATATAGCGCCCAGGAACCGCTTTGTCTTTCAGCAGCAAAGTCTCAATGAAATCCGGGGAATGGCGGAACAGCCGCACCCACGTTCCATCAGGGCCGTAGTGCAACTCGAACTCCGCCTCTGAACCAGACTTGACCTGGAATTCCCAAATGTAAGCGTAGCCGGTCATTTGACTTCCTCCCTGAACAATAAGCCCTCAACCGCCAGCTGATCATCCATCTTCTCTCCCATCCAACGACTTTGTGATGATTTCGGGGTGAGTTGAATGCACCGTTGGTGGTTCAGGTTGAACAGCTCGTCGACGTTCCCGCGGGAACGTCCTGCGGGCGACATGGGCACAATCTTTCCGGCCGGGTTGATAAATTGAACGCTGATATCTGCAAGCTTTTACAAGCTAAAGCCAGCTTTGTTCTGCTTCAAAGAGACTAAAGGACCCCTTGATGCATTAAGCAGCACTGAGAGGGCGAATTTTCTGCATGTCTTCCCGCAGGTTATTTCCTGCCTCCCACAAATCCACCGCCCGCTGGGCGTTAAGCCAGAACTCGGCAGAGTTGCCGAAAAGCCGGGATAGCCTCAGGGCCATTTCCGGACTGACTGCACGCCGCTCCCGTAGCAGCTCGTTGACCGACTGCCGCGAAACGCCAATGGCCTCAGCCAACCCACTTACTGTTAATTCGTGGTCGGGTAAAAAATCTTCCCGCAACATCTCTCCCGGATGCGTTGGGCGGCGCTTGATACCTGTATTTTTACTGCTCATCCTGACCTCAGTGCTTCAATGGTAGTCACAGACCTCAACCTCATATGCATCGCCATCCTTGAAGCGAAAACATATGCGCCACTGATCATTGATCGAAATCGAATGCTGGCCTTTACGCTTGTCAGCAATCGTCTTGATCACGACGAAGAATGTAACGCGTCACGTGACACAGGTCAAGCTCCCAAAGTGCCAGGTTACGAAATGGGCACATGTATCGATTGAATTGACGGCTAACACTGTGACAGGTAATCAGCAGCCGTTATGTCAGCTTCTGACTTGAGTTACTGTAGGGAAATCACCCACTGAAAAGCGGGCCAGAACCAGAAAACTACTTGGCCCTTACATACAACACCTTCTGGGTTTGCCCCAACAACAGGCTCTGGCCCCTTAACTGGTACCCTGATCGATCCCCATTCGGTGCGGCTGCCACTCGAGACCGAGCGCCATGATGCGACCGAGCAGACGCGAATAATTCATCCTGGAGCGAATCGCCGACTGCGCGAAGTCCTCCACCTTTGCGAGCTGCGGATTCGGGTTCGCCTCGATCACGTACGGATTTCCGGTCTCGTCCAGCCGGAAGTCGAAGCGTGCATAACCGGACAGCTCGAGCGCCCGGAACGCGCGCGCCGCGAGTAGTTTGATCTTGACTGCGACCTCGTCTTCAAGCTTCGCCTCCCCCGTTTCGATGCCGTGCTTCTTCTGGTAGGCGACGTTCCACTTCACGCGCTGCGTCGCGATGCGCCAGTTGTCCGCCGGCATGTTCGTGAACGACATCTCCCAGACGGGAAAGACTCGCAGGCGATGATTTCCAAGGACTCCCACGTACAGCTCGCGTCCATTGATGAACTGCTCCACGATGGCCGCTGTGTAGAGCGTGTCGTGGATGAACTTCACCCTTTTCTCCAGCTGCTCCTGGTTGGCCACCACGGACGCCTGCGAGATGCTCGCGGAACCCTCGTACGTGAGCGACTTCACAATGAGCGGAAAGCCCAATTTCCTGGGAAGGACCGGCTTCTTGCCGAACGGGATCACCTTGAAGGCGGGTGAGGGGATACGATGGTACTCGAGCAGTTTGCGCGCGAGCGCCTTGTCGCGCGCGAGGGTAAGGCCGCGTGGATTGCAGCCGGTGTAGGGGATTTTGAGAAGCTCCAGGTAGCTCACCACGTTCTGATCGAAAACGCAGATGTTGTCGAAGGCCTCGAGCAGGTTGAACACGATGTCGGGTTTGAACTCTTCGATGGATGAACGGATGGGCGTGAGGTCGTCGTGAACACCGATCACCTTTAGCTCGTGGCCACGCTCGCGTAGCGTTGTGACCACGTCCCACTCCATGCGCCAGGCGGGTTCCACCTCGGCGATGGGAATTCCCTCCTTGGGCACCAAACCCTCGTGCACCAGCAACAGGACGCGATGTCTCTTCATTACATGGCCTTCTTCATTACATGGCCATCCTGTGCCGTCCGCTGTGCAGATAGTTCATGGTCTGCACTGTCAACAGAACCGTGAATTCGTGTCGTGCCTGTTCCTCGGGAACCGCAAGGCGGAGTTTCAGTTCGTTGCAGCGTTTGATCATGTTTTCGAACACCCGGTCGATCGTATATTGATAGATGCCCGTCCAGCTCGCGACCAGGCGGCGCGTGGGCCGCCTCATCTTCCCCAGGAACCGCGCGGCGGTCATGTTGCTCGCATACTCTGGCGCATCCGAGAATAGCCGGCGCAGCTCAGGATCGTAGATCTCCGGGTGGTCCAAGCCATGGTGCCGTCGCCTTTTGCGGTAATGATGCGCGAGCGAGTAGCGCAGGGACTTTAAGGGATCGAGCTCCCAGGTGCTCGTTACCGCCGGCTGCTTGCCCCGCAAGCCCCGCATCAGTTCGTCGATGTACTCGAGCTTGGCCAGAGCTGGCCACCCCGCGTAGCGCTGCCGCCAGTCGGATTCCGGCGTCAGCCAGACCGCGAAAGTTTCGGCGAAATCTTCGTCCGGATGGGCCTGCGCGTACCAGGGATCGAGGTGCTGGACGAAGCTCTTGCTGTACGGCCTGGGGTCGTAG
>JANOGQ010000451.1:0-4477 GCA_031406105.1 Lysobacterales bacterium
CAAAGCACAGTGGCTGCGATGATCCTTGTCTTCGTTTACCGTTGCGGGGGCAGTGATGGAATTGCGTGATGTGCAGCACGCGCACCATCTTCCCGTTTCATCCCGATAACGAGGCCGTTACCAGGACACCTGCAAACTCGCAGCTAGAGTCGGTGAAATGCCAGCTGAAGTCAAACTGTTTTCGAATCAATCCAGGTCCGGGCCGTCCGCAACGCGCTCAAATCGATCGCCAAAAATTTCCAGAGCTTTGACTTTGCCATCATAGCCAACTTCAAAATCGGCAAAGGCGCGATTGTTTTCTGGCGGAAACTCGGCCACAAAGGAGTTAATGTGCCAGTGGCGCAGCTCCAACGTGTCCAGCGCAGTTCTGAACAGCAGCCGGCGATCTGAATAAACCACCACCACATCGCCGTTGATCTTGCTGGAATAGCGCCCCGCAAACGCCGCTATCGGCAGGCCGGTATTGGCATTGGCAATGCGTTGCTGGCGAACTTCGTTCCAGTGTTCATCAGTCTTTTTGCGCTGCCGGTCGTATAAGTTATAAATCTGCAGATTCCAGTCCATCTCGGCATCGGGTGACTGGTCCATCACGCTCCACAACACAGCATGCCGCATTTCCGCATGATCGCGATTACCCAGTATCACCACCGCCTTATCCTGATCCAGATCCAGCCCGATCAGGGCAATCAGGCCGCTGAGACTGCCGGTATGGTAATTGATCATGCGACCCTGGAAATCCTGCTGGAACCAACCCAGGCCATAGCTGCGCCAGTGCGGCCTGGTCAGTTCGGTGGTGGGGTAGAAGTCTTCCACTGTTGCCAATTGTTGTGGTTCGAACATTTGTCTCATGCCCGCTTCCGAAATCAAACGCTCACCAGAGGCCGTAACGCCCTGGCGCAACAGGAACTGGGCCCAAAGGCCCATATCGTGCAGTGACGTCCAGACCGATCCCGCAGCGTCGGCCAGCTCTGCCGAAAAATCCCAGTCAGCCTGGATCAGATCACCTCCCACATCATGGTAGGGCAACACATGGATGGCCACAGCGGGTATCTGGCTGCGGCTGCCGTAGGTTTCACGCATGCCGATGGGATGCCATAGCCGGTGCATCAGAAAATTATCCCAGCGCTCGCCGCTCAGCCGTTCAATCAACAGGCCAGCAATTTCGTACATGGTGTTCTGGTAGATCAGCCGTGAGCGCAGGGAGGCCTCTGGCTCTACATGGCGTAATCGATCCAGCTGTTCCTGCAGTGACATACCCTGCATGAAAGTCCACAAGTCAGTAGAAGGTAAACCGGTGCGATGCGCCAGCAAATCGGCCACAGTAACGTCCCGGTTCAGCACAGGATCGCCAAACTGCAGCTCGGGCAGGTGCTGGGTGATGGGATCGCTCAGCGACAGTTTACCTTCATCCTGCAACATCAGCAGACCTGCGACCACCATGGCTTTGGTGGTTGAAGCCGCAGCGAACAAGGTGTGCTCGTCCACAACCATGCTATCCCGTGCCGTTGAGGTTTTGCCAAAACCCTGCTGGAACAGAATCTGCTCCTTGCTCACCACGGTGACAGCCATACCAGGAACATTCCACAAATCCATGCCCTGGGCTACAAAGCGGGTTAACTCTCGCTGATCGAAGCTGCTGTCAATGAGAACGTCATTGCTGTGGGCGCCTTCATGACTGGCAGCATCTGTAATTTTTTCTGCAGAAGCAGGCGTCAGCTGTGCATCAATGCCTGGTGACACCACCGCCGTTGAGCCTATGCGGGCTTCTGTTGCACTGTTGGAATCCGGATCAACATGGCTTAGGGGTTCAGCGACAACTGGATCCAAGATGGGAGCCTGGGCCACAATCGGCAAGGAGGAAAAGCTCGCCCAAAGCAAGGCGCACAGCACGCCAGTGGCTTTACGGCGGCCGAACAAACGATGGCAGGACATTAATGCACTCCTGATGGCATTGAATCCATGATAAACGCTGGCGCGAGTCAGATCTTGCCTCACAGCAGCCATTTTTTCTGTGCCTTTGAGGCTGAATTTTCCTTTCGACGAGTGCGCCAGACACTGATCAGGCCACCCGGTATATCCGGAGTCCAATGCCTTAGCAAGGCCAGCAACAGGAAATGTTCGATCACACCCAGCAGCGACAGACCGGCAGCGAGGTAAAGCAGCCAGGGCTGGAAGCCGACCATGAACAGTACCAGGGCGAACACGTTGAAGGTCATGATGCCAATCCGCACCAGCCAGGTATGAAAACTGGCCAATCGGCCATAGCGCCACAAAGATGCACTGTGCGCCAATATCCAGGCAGTACATACAGCGTAAATCACCCAGCCGTCAGTTTCATATACCGTCGGATGTAAAAGCCAGATGCTCAGCAATATGGCCAGTGTCAGTGCAATATCAGCGATCGAATCCAACAGAGCGCCGGCGGGCGAAGTGACTTGAAGGCGACGTGCCAGCCAACCGTCAAGCAAATCACTGGCCAGGGCAAGCATCAGGCATGCTGCAAACACACCCGCATGGGCCCCTGATGCCAGCCACAGCAGCAGCGGTGCGCTCAATAAGCGAATCAGCGAGATGCTGTTGGGCAACCAGGCCAGTCTGGATTTGCCGGGCTCGGGTCCGATCATGAAATTGCGTATTGTCCCTTGTCGGTGTGGATGTTCAGGCAGAATATACTTCAGCCGGGTGTCCTGCCCCCAGAATTTCCGGTATTTCGGAGATCGCAGAGTTCCTTATAAGACCACAAGATCTTGCGGATGAAAAATAATATGAGCACAGATTCGTCGAGTATTTCAGGCAAGATTGAGCAGATTGCCCTGTCACTCTCGGGTGGTGGCGTGCGGGCTGTGGGATTTCACCTCGGTACCATGGCCATGCTCGACAGGCTCGACTTGCTGCAAAGGGTGGAAATCATTTCATCTGTGTCAGGCGGCAGCCTGCCCGGCCTGGGCTATGCGCTGTCGCAGCGCTTCGGCCGGCCCTTCCAGGACTTCTTCGATGACTTTTTTGAATTCCTGCCGCAGCTGAATATTCTCGAGCAGTTGCTGGCAGGCATGACGCAAAACGTACCACCCTCACCCTCCGGCCGTCGTGACATGATTACGGCCCTGGCTAATATTTATCACAAAGAATACTTCAACCGCTTTTTTGGCCAGTATGCGGCTGATGGATCGGTCACATTTGACATGCTGCTGGACCAGCCCCGGCATGGTCACGTCAGGGAAATGATTTTCAATGCCACCGAGTTCAAAACCGGCTCAGCTTTTCGTTTTCAGGTCAGTGACTACCGCTGCCTGATTGGCAATGGCAATGTATCAATCTGCATGAAGCACGCAAGGAAAATTCGTCTGGCCGATATCATGGCCGCTTCTTCCTGCATTCCGGTTGGCATGGAGCCGATGTTTTTTCCGGATGATTTCCACTGGCCCGATGATCAGCCCGTCAAAGGCAACCAGGCCTCCGCCTTCAGACCCACCTGCGACGAGGTGCGGGCGGCCTTGCAGCGCAACACCGATGTGCATCAAGCCAGCTTCGCCCTGATGGATGGGGGTGTTTATGACAACCAGGGCATTACCAGCACCTTGCTGGCGGTGAACCGCAAGAAATCCGGCATCACCGAACTGGATGCACATGAATGTGGCTCCCGGCTCAAAAACCGTGGCGACCCGGAAAAACCCCAGGACTGGGCCAACTGGATGTCTGGCAAAATCACCCAGGGAACCCAGTTGCAGCTGTCTGTGGAGGTCAAGCCGGAAGATCTGGATATACTGATTGTTTCGGATACGCCGGTGCGCAAAGCTTCATATTTTCCGCGCATTCCCTTTCCGGAAAGCGGTGATCGTGTGCCCATAGGCCGTATCGCCAAGCCCAGCACAGGCTTTATGGCCTGGCTGGAGAAAACTTCACTGGGGCGCCTCGATTTGATTGGCAAAGTCATCATGGCTTTGCTGGCCTTGAGTGCGTTTCTTAATTTCAGAACGCTATGGCAGGACGAATGGTTCAGTGCAGATGGCTGGATACCCTACGAGGGTTTTTGGATTGACTTGAGCTGGATGCTGTTGGAAATTGCCATCCCACTGCTGGTGCTGGTGATGTTTCTGGCGCTGATGATTGTGCTGAAACTCAGCCGCAGCAGGACTGAAGCAGCCCTGCAGCACATCATTCCGAACTGGACCAAAAGCCCACACAAGTATCTGAACAAGCTGCGCGTAGGGACTTTACTGGACATGGTCATGTTGCGCGCTGGCTCCGTTTCAGCGTTGACCTCGACCATCTACATGAACCGCATCCGCGGTCTGGGATACTCCACAGCTTATAGTCGGCCTGATCTGCACAACCGCATCCTGGCGAATGAAATTTTCACGCTGCAGGATGCGACCCAGGAAAATGACCCGCTGCACCAGGAGTTGCTGACACGCAATGCCTGGCCACCGCCGCCCGAAATGAAGCGCATTGTTGACAAGGCAGCCACCATGGCCAC
>JANOGQ010000453.1:0-2559 GCA_031406105.1 Lysobacterales bacterium
GGCGGCCACGCCCGGCGGTACCGTCATGGCTGCGCTGCGGGGCCTAATGATGGTGCATGGGTTGCGCATGGCGCCCCCGCTGCCATCGGCGGCCCCTTGGTTCAACCATTACCATCACCAGCCTGGGTAAGCTGGGCGGCATAGTCACCACACCCATTATCAATTTGCCCGAAGTGGCGATCATAGGAGTTAACAAAGCAGTCGATCGGCCTATGGTTGAAAACGGGCAGGTTGTTATTCGGCGCATGATGAACCTGTCTTCATCTTTCGACCATCGCTTTGTCGACGGCTATGATGCGGCTGCCATCATCCAGTGCCTGAAAGGCTATCTGGAACAGCCCGCCAGCATTTTTATCACTGACTGAGCCCTGCTTATAGCCTGCTGGCTGAACGTGCCCAGGTCAGTGGTATCAGTGCCAAAGACATGAAGTAGTAATCCTGTCCGGGCAGCACGGAATGTGGCGAGAAAGTCGCCACCAGCAAAGCCAGGGTAGCCGGTAACAGCCCGATTACGGTACCCCACAGCATCAGGTTCAAACCCAGCCTTTTGCGTTGTGGGCTGTCGGTCTGGCTGTAGTTCCGCAGTATGCGAAACAGTGCCAGCAGCAGATAAGCGCCTACCACGATGCCTACCAGCAGACCCGTCAGCATGTTCAATGCAGCGCTGGCCGGAGGGCTAAACAACAAACGCCAGGCCAGTAATAGCCACAAGCTGAAAGCGGGCAGATAAATCGCCGACCTGGCCCAGGATTTGTTCAGAAACGGCCGCCAGTTCGGAAACATCAGCAGGAATTGCAACATGGCTGCGATGCCGAACAGCACGAACAGAGTGCTGATGGCAGCTGTCATGGCGCGGATGCCCGCATCGCCCACAAATGGACCCTGCAGGAAAGCCAGACTCAAACCAATCCCCGTAACAGCCAGCATTCGGGTAGTGGCATTGGAAACCCGGAACAATGCCAGCAGAGGGAATAGCAAAAAACAGAAACCCATTATCGCTGTGGCCCGCTGCAAAGCCAGATTCGCGGCGCTCAAGGGTGCATAGGTGATCGCAATTTCCTGCTCAACGCCATCGCGCAGGACGGTGAACAGCCGGGTGTCGCCCGACTTCATGCGGGCTAAGCGCACCAGTGAACGCGCATCCTCGGCGGCGTAGCCAGCAATCTGCAGAATCTGGTCACCGGCCATCAAACCGGCTTCAGCCGCCGGGCTTTGTAGCTGTACATGAATAACCTGCTGTTGAGTGTCGGTATCGAATCCGGCTTCAGCCTGGGATTCAAGGTCGAACCAACCCAGCACACCCCAGATCATGGCCAACAGAGCCAGACTGCCCAGCAGCATCCGACCGTTACTTGCCTTACCCATGTTAGTGTCTCTTATTGTTTCAGCAAAGGCTGCAGCGCCGCCCAGACCAGATCCAACAGCGCCGGCTGCGCCTGCACATTCGGATGAATGCCGTCATCCTGCATCAGCGCGGGATTAAGGGCAATATCCTGCAGTATGAATGGAATCAGGGCTGCGCTGTTTTCCTCGGCCAGTTCAACAAACATTCGGGAAAAGCGTTCGGTATAGGTCTGGCCGTAATTGGGCGGCAGCTGGATACCGGCCAGTACTAAATGCGCGCCGGCTTGCTGGCTGAGCGTAAGCATTTGCTGAAGATTATTGCGGGTCACCTCCAGCGACAAGCCGCGTAAACCATCATTGCCACCCAGTTCAATGATGACCACAGCTGGTTGCTGGTTTGCCAGCAGCCTGGGTAAACGACTCAGCCCGCCTTCAGTGGTGTCACCGGTGATGCTGGAGTTGAAAACCTGATAGTCGTAACCATCTTGTTCCAGACGCATGGACAAAAGTGCCGGCCATGATTCTGCCTGTTCCATGTTGTAAGCGGCGCTGATACTGTCACCCATGATGAGGATGAGGGATTTATCAGCGGCCTTTGTGGTCCCAGAACACGCCAGGCCCATGACCAGTGCCAGGCTGATCATGGAAAATTGAATAGCTGCAAACCTGCGCGTACCGGCTATTAAACATAAATTGGAAGAGCAAAACATGCCTGAGGGAACTCCTGATTTTCGTGAACCTGTATTAAAGGCCAGGGGGTTGAGTAAACAGGTTACCAGCCCGGAGGGGCCTCTCACCATACTGGATCAGGCCGATCTGCTGATAAGCCGTGGTGAAACCATTGCCATCGTTGGCGCATCCGGCGCCGGAAAATCTACTCTCTTGGGACTGTTGGCTGGCCTGGATGTTCCCAGCCAGGGACAAGTCTGGCTGGATGGTACCGAACTCACGGCTCTGGATGAGGATGGCAGGGCTGCTTTGCGCGCTGACCGGGTGGGCTTTGTTTTCCAGTCTTTCCATTTGATTCCCTCCCTCACTGCGCTGGAAAACGTCATGCTGCCACTGGAGCTGGCCGCGGCTCCACATCCGGCACAAACTGCGCTGGAGGCCTTGCGCACCGTCGGCCTGGAACCGCGTCGTCGCCATTATCCGCACCAGTTATCCGGTGGAGAAAAACAGCGGGTGGCCATAGCCCGGGCTTTTGTGGTGCAACCC
>JANOGQ010000466.1:0-2081 GCA_031406105.1 Lysobacterales bacterium
AGGCAGGCATAGCCTTCAGCGGACATACCGAATTCCTCGCTGAACTGGCGGGTGTCGATCAGGTGGTCATGCTGCTGGCTGCCCCGGGTCTGCGGGTAGCGCTGGTAACCACCCATCTGCCTTTACGCCAGGTGGCGGATGCCATCACAACTGAAAATGTCGAAGCATGCATCCGCATCTGCGCCACTGATCTGAGAAAACATTTCGGCATTGAACGCCCACGCCTGCAAGTGCTGGGCTTGAATCCACATGCCGGTGAAGGCGGTCACCTGGGCTTTGAAGACGATAGCCTGATCGCACCGGCAATAGCCCGATGCCAAGCCGATGGAATTGCCGCCATAGGGCCGGTTCCGGCAGATACCGCTTTCAAGCCACCGCGACTGCAACAATGCGATGTTGTGCTTGCCATGTACCATGACCAGGGCTTACCCACACTCAAACATTTCGGATTTGGCCGCTCGGTGAATGTCACTCTGGGATTACCTTTTATCCGCACTTCAGTCGATCATGGCACGGCCCTGGATATTGCCGGCCAGGGAATTGCCGATGCCAGCAGCCTGAAACACGCCGTGTTGATGGCAGGCGAAATGCTGGCCGCCAAAGCCCAGCGAGAAGCTGGCAGCCGCGGGTGAAACACCAGGCGCGAAAACGTTTCGGGCAGAATTTCCTGGTTGACCAGCAGGTCATTGCCCGCATCGTCAGCACCATCAACCCCCAGGCTAATGAATTGATGGTTGAGATTGGTCCTGGACAGGCAGCCCTGACCCGCCCGCTGTTGCAGTCTGGCGCTGAATTGCACCTGGTGGAAATCGACCGGGACCTGGCAGAAACCCTGCGACATCGCTTGCTGCTCTATCCGAATGGCCAATTGCACATCGCGGATGCCCTGCGCCTTGATTTTGCAGAGCTCTTGCAGGGCAGGCGCTTCAGACTGGTAGGCAACCTGCCCTACAACATTTCCACGCCCCTGTTGTTTCATGTTCTGCAGTGGCAATCGCAGATCATCGACATGCATTTCATGCTGCAGAAAGAGCTGGTCGACCGCATGTGCTCCAACCCGGGCAGCAAGGCCTGGGGCAGGTTGGCCATCATGGTCCAGTATCACTGCGAAGTGGTCCGTATGTTCGATGTGCCACCGGCGGCTTTCTCGCCGGCCCCCAAGGTGCAGTCCAGCATAGTGCGGCTGGTACCGCATGCGCAGCCACCGGTTGAAATTTCTTCCATGGCCAATTTTCAGAAACTAGTGACGCAGGTGTTTAATCATCGCCGCAAAACCCTGCGCAACTGCCTGAAGGGTATGCTGGAAGTCGAGCAGATTGAAGCCCTGGGAATTGATCTCGGCCTGCGGCCGGAAATGCTGGATCTGGCCACTTTTGCATCACTTTCACGTTTGATGAACTAAACTTAAACCAAAAGGGAGGGTGCAGTCCTGACCCCGGCATCAAATCAAACATTTCTGGTGAACATCATGCGACAGGTTGATATATCCCCACAGCCCCAATTCCTCGGTAAACAGCAAGGAAGTTTCGCCTTTGCTTATGAAATTACCATCACCAACCACACTCTGGAGGCGGTGCGATTACTGAACCGGCACTGGATCATTACCCATGGTAACGGCCAGATTGAAGAGGTTTATGGTGAAGGCGTAGTGGGGCAGACCCCCAGGCTGGAGCCAGGCCAGTCCTTTACCTACTCCAGCGGTGCTCTGATTCCCACCCGCAACGGCTCCATGGCCGGCAGTTATGAATTTACAACGGATAAAGGGCAACGCTTCAAGGTAGACATACCTGAGTTTGTGCTGGCCGCGCCAGAATCCTTGCATTGACAGGCGCTGATCGTTTGCCTAATCGCGCTGTGATTGCAAAGCTCGTTGCAGTTCGTGCAGATGATGCGCATAAGCCTGCCAGTGCCCCAGGCCCCGTTTGTGAATGGCTTCGCGCACCTGCAGAGCACTGGCCGTATTGACTGCCCGCCGGGCTTTCTGTGGGCTCAGGCAAGCCTCCTCAAACGCCAAGCCGTCAAATTCCAGCAGCCGGCGGGTTTCGGATTCTGGTTCATTAACCAGGCTTTCATACTGTACC
>JANOGQ010000506.1:0-8493 GCA_031406105.1 Lysobacterales bacterium
CACCCGCATGGCGGCTGAAAAGCTCCGAATTTTTGGATTACGGCCACATGTAGCTTTGTTGTCCCATTCTGCATTCGGTAGCCACAAGGATGCCAGTGCAACGAAAATGAAGGAGGCTCTGCAGATCCTGCGCCGAACAGATCCTGAGCTTGAAGTGGAAGGTGAAATGACGGCAGATATGGCTCTGGATGAAGCATTCCGCCGGCAAATCTTTCCCGACAGTCGCTTGCGTGGCCCAGCCAATCTGTTGGTGATGCCCAACCTGGATGCAGCGCATATTGCATTCAATATGGCGCGGGAAATCAGCAATGGCGTCAGTGTCGGCCCCATACTGCTGGGCGCAGGAAAGCCCGCGCATGTATTGACTCCTTCTGCATCGCCACGGCGCGTAGTAAACATGACTGCGCTGGCGGTGGTCGAAGCGCAATTATACGAACAGGCTCAGGCAGGGCTTGCCGGAACCAAGGAACGAGCCAGATGAACAACGAAAGGGACAAGCTCAGAACCGACAGTGATCCGCTGGAAACGCAGGAGTGGCAGGATTCTTTGCGTGCAGTGATTGAGCGGGAGGGCCCGAACCGGGCACATTTCCTGCTCGAAAAACTGGTTGACCAGACTCGCCGATCGGGCGGTTACTTGCCTTATGACGCAACCACGGCCTACATTAATACCATTCCGCCGCATATGGAAACGCGCAGCCCCGGGGATGCCGAGCTGGAGCACAAGATTCGTTCCATTATTCGCTGGAATGCCATGGCCATGGTGGTGCGGGCTGGCAAACGCGGCGGCGAACTGGGGGGTCACATTGCCAGCTTTGCCTCAGCAGCGACTCTATATGATGTGGGATTCAATCATTTCTGGCGCGGCCCTGACCATCCGGGCGGCGGCGATCTGATCTACATTCAGGGCCATTCATCGCCAGGTATCTACGCGCGCTCTTTCCTGGAAGGTCGGATTGATGAAAGCGCTATGGATCATTTTCGCGAAGAAACCGGTGGTGTTGGCCTGAGCTCCTATCCCCATCCCTGGCTGATGCCCGACTATTGGCAAATGCCGACGGTTTCCATGGGCCTTGGCCCCATCATGGCCATCTACCAGGCGCGATTCCTCAAGTACCTGCATGACCGTGGCATTGCAGATACATCGCAACGCAAAGTCTGGTGTTTCCTGGGAGACGGTGAAACCGACGAGCCTGAATCACTGGGAGCGATTTCGCTGGCAGGCCGGGAAAAGCTGAACAATCTGGTGTTTGTGGTGAACTGCAACCTGCAAAGGCTGGATGGGCCGGTGCGGGGTAACGGCAAGATAATCCAGGAACTGGAAGGCGTTTTCCGCGGTGCCGGGTGGAGTGTGCTCAAAGTGATCTGGGGCAGCTATTGGGACCCCTTGTTTGCCAAGGACACGAACGGATTGTTGCGGCAACGCATGGAAGAAGCAGTCGACGGTGAATACCAGAACTACAAAGCGAAAGGCGGTGCTTACACCCGTGAACATTTCTTCGGCAAGTATCCGGAGTTGCTGGAAATGGTTGCCAGCATGTCTAACGATGATATCTGGCGACTGAACCGGGGCGGTCACGATCCGCACAAGATTTATGCGGCTTATGACCTGGCCATGAAGCCGCGTGAGCGACCGGTGGTTATTCTCGCCAAAACCGTCAAGGGCTATGGCATGGGTGATGCGGGCGAAGCCCAGAACATAACCCATCAGCAGAAAAAAATGGATATCGATTCCATCCGCCAGTTCCGGGATCGTTTCAACGTACCCGTTACAGACGAAGAAATAGAGAGCATTCCTTATTACCATCCGGGGCCGGACAGCCCCGAAGTAAAGTATGTGCTGGAACGTCGTAAAGCTTTGGGTGGCTTTCTGCCGCAACGTCGTAACGAGTATGAAAAGCTGGTGAGCCCTGGACTGTCTGCCTTTGAATCGATCCTGAAATCAAGCGGTGATCGCGAAATCAGCACCACCATGGCCTTTGTTCGCACCTTGGCCATTCTGTTGCGTGACCAGGCGATCGCCTCCCGCATTGTTCCCATCGTGGCAGATGAAGCACGCACCTTCGGAATGGAGGGTATGTTCCGCCAGTTGGGTATTTACTCGTCAATAGGGCAGCTTTACACGCCGGTGGATTCCGACCAGCTGATGTTCTACAAGGAAGACAAGAAAGGTCAGATCCTGCAGGAAGGCATCACCGAGGCCGGTGCCATGTCGTCCTGGATAGCGGCAGCAAGCAGCTATTCCAGTACCGGCGTACCCATGATTCCATTCTTTATTTTCTACTCCATGTTCGGTTTTCAGCGCATTGGCGACCTGGCCTGGGCGGCTGGGGATATGCGTGCCAAGGGTTTCCTGATCGGCGGAACTGCTGGCCGTACCACATTGAATGGCGAAGGCCTGCAACATGAAGATGGCAACAGCCACATGATGTCAGGCATGGTACCCAATTGCATTTCCTATGATCCTTCGTTTGCATTTGAGGTAGCTGTCATCATCCAGGATGGCATGCGCCGCATGTTCGAAGAAAAGGAAGATGTTTATTACTACATCACGGTAATGAACGAAAACTATACACATCCGGATATGCCGGAAGGGAGTGAAGCAGGCATACGCAAAGGCCTTTACCAATTGAAGAAAGGTGGGGACCATGGTCGCAAAGTGCAGCTACTGGGGTGTGGAACCATTTTGCGTGAGGCCATTGCTGCAGCCAATATCCTGGAGCAGGATTTCGGAATCTCTGCTGACATCTGGAGCGCTACCAGCTTCACAGAATTGCGCCGCGATGGCGTGGAGTGTGCGCGCTGGAATCGGCTCAATCCGGAAAAGGATCCACGGATACCCTGGATCACGCAGTGCCTTGCAGAACAACCTGGCCCGGTAATTGCGGCTACCGACTATGTGCGTGCATTTGCCGACCAGGTGCGTGGTTTTCTGTCGCAACAGGATTACATCGTTTTGGGGACTGACGGTTTTGGCCGATCCGATACGCGCGAAAGGCTGCGGAAGTTCTTTGAGGTGGACCGCTTCAATATTGCCTACGCAGCCATCTATGCTTTGTATCGAAAAGGCCAGTTCGGCCAGAGCGAACTACTGTCCGCCCGAATCAGGCTGGGCCTGGATCCGGATAAAGTGAATCCTTCGCGGGTCTGATGGTGTATGAAATTGAGCAATGGAGCGCGATGTGAGTAATACCATCGAAATCAGAGTGCCGGATATTGGCGACTTCAGCGCCGTGCCGGTAATCGAAGTGCTGGTTGCTGTGGGCGATGCAGTGCGAGCCGAACAGTCCCTGGTGACGCTGGAAAGCGACAAGGCGACCATGGAAATTCCCTCACCACACAGCGGTGTGATCAGGGAGTTGAAGCTGAAAGTGGGCGATCAGGTGTCGCAGGGTGATCTGCTTGCAACTCTCGACTTGAACGATTCTGGTTCGGCACCGCCACAGTCAGATCAGTCTGGCGGACCGAAACAACAGCCTTCCGTAATACCAATGGCTACTCCGGAAGAATTGCCAAGTAGCCAGGGTGAACCTGAAGCGGAAGAATCCAAGCCAGCCGAAACTGCGAAGCCTGGTTCAGCTGCTTTACCCGCACAGACGCTTGCTGCCGCCACTGCCGCCGACAGCACATCGGGTTCATTGCCCTATGCCAGCCCCTCGGTACGCCGTTATGCGCGCGCGTTGGGTGTCGATTTGAGTGCGGTAAAAGGCAGTGGCAAAGGCGGACGCATACTGGCCGAAGACGTAAGCGTTTTTGTGAAATCTGTCATGAGCGGAAAGGCCAGTGTGGCCGATGCAGCTGTCTCGTCCTCCGGTTTCGGTGGCTTCAATCTGCCGCCAGCACCGAAGATAGACTTTTCCAGATTCGGTAAGATAACAGCGCAGCCACTGTCGCGCATTCAGAAGATTTCCGCCGGACACCTGCATCGTAACTGGGTCAGTATTCCGCATGTCACCCAGCATGATGAGGCTGACATCACTGACATGGAGGCTTTTCGCAAAGAGCATGCGAAGGAGGCTGAGGAACAGGGTTTTAAGCTCACACCGCTGGTATTCCTGATCAAGGCCAGCGTGGCTGCTATGAAGAAATATCCGCAGGTCAATGCCTCGCTGGATGAAAGTGGCGAAAATCTCCTACTGAAAAGCTATTTCAACGTTGGTATTGCGGTGGATACGCCACAAGGCCTGATCGTACCCGTGCTGCGAGATTGTGATCGCAAAGGCATTATGGACCTGGCCCGTGAATTGTCTGAAATCAGTGCTGTGGCCCGTGATCAGAAATTGAAACCCAAAGATATTCAAGGCGGCTGCTTTTCCATTTCCAGTCTCGGTGGCATAGGCGGCACTGCCTTTACACCCATCATTAATGCGCCGGAAGTAGCAATTCTGGGTGTCTCACGCTCCAGTATCAAACCTGTTTGGGATGGCAAGTCCTTTCAGCCCAGGCTGATGTTGCCGCTGTCGGTTTCCTACGATCATCGAGTGATTGATGGCGCGGCTGCTGCGCGCTTCACCCGCTACCTCGCCAGCCAACTGGAGGACTTGCGCCGACTGACCCTTTAAGGGATGTCGGTAATCGCTATGGAAGGCAACAAAACAGCAGAGCAGCGGCAGGGTAAGAGCCTTTACTGGGCTGCTATCGTTGCCCTGATGCTGGGCCTGACTGCATTATTTCAGGGTGTAACGCGTAACGAAAAAATCTCGCAAAACATATTGACTACTGACGGAAAGATTGCGCTGGTGCTCACTCGTGAGCGTGATGGCCACTATTATGCGCAAGGTGAAATCAATGGAGTTGCTGTTGCATTCCTGGTGGATACCGGTGCATCGGATGTCGCGCTGTCCTCGGCAGTGGCTCGTTCGATAGGCCTGGATTTTGGGCCGGAAATCACGCTGATGACGGCTGCCGGCCCGGTACAAGGCTGGCTTACCCGGCTGGAGCGCATCCAGGTAGGCCCGCTGCTGTTAAGGAATGTGCGCGCTACCATTACGGATAAATTGGGTGACCAGGCCTTATTGGGCATGAGTTTCCTGAAACATTTCAGCATGATTCAAGAAGGCGATACGCTGATTCTGGCTATCGCCGGAGAAAGTCAGGAATGACAAACGAGTTGCAGGACAAAGATCCAACAAACAGTTCTGATGCCGCTACAAATGCAGGCCAACACAGGTTCAACTACGATGTGGTGGTGCTGGGTGCCGGTCCCGGTGGCTATACGGCCGCCTTCAGGGCTGCGGATCTGGGCCTCAAAGTCGCCTTGGTAGAGCGCTACCCAGCCTTGGGTGGTGTCTGCCTGAATGTGGGCTGTATTCCGTCCAAAGCCCTACTCCATACGGCACAAGTCATCGATCAAGTGGCTGCCATGAAAGCACACGGTGTCAGCTTTGGTGAGCCTGATATCGATCTGGATAAACTGCGCGGGTTCAAGAATCAGGTTGTGAAGAAACTAACCGGGGGCCTCTCCAGCATGGCCGGCAAGCGCGGCGTGGAGGTGATCCAGGGTATTGCTGAGTTTAGTGGGCCTCATGAAATGCTGGTGCAGACAGAAGAGGACATCAGACAACTCGGTTTCGCTCACGCCATAATCGCTGCCGGTTCTCAGTCGTTGGAGTTACCAGGCTTACCCTGGGGTGATCCGCGTTTGATGGATTCTACTGGCGCTCTCGAACTTGAAGACATTCCTGCCCGACTGTTGGTGATAGGCGGCGGCATCATTGGCCTGGAGATGGCTTGTGTCTATGCTGCTTTGGGTAGCAAAGTAACCGTGGTCGAGTTAACAGAGCAGCTGATGCCAGGAGCAGACCCGGATCTGGTCAAGCCTTTGCAAAATCGCATCAGCAAAATGTATGAGCACATTTATCTCGGTACAAAAGTCAGCCGGGTAGATGTGGCCGATGACGCTCTGGTGGCGCATTTCGAAGGCCCCAATGCCCCTTCTACCGACTCCTTCGACCGGGTACTGGTTGCGGTAGGCCGGGTTCCAAATGGCAAGAAGATTGGAGCTGTAGCTGCAGGGCTTGAGGTCAGCGACCGTGGTTTCATTCCTGTGGACAAACAGATGCGCACCAATGTGCCACATATTTTCGCCATCGGAGATATCGTTGGTCAGCCCATGCTGGCGCATAAGGCCAGCCATGAAGGTAAAGTTGCTGCGGAGTGTTGTGCGGGTGAAAAAAGTTATTTTGATGCCCGCGTCATTCCTTCAGTAGCTTATACCGATCCGGAAGTGGCATGGGTTGGCTACACCGAGACGCAAGCCAGGAAAGAAGCACTGGAATTTGAGGTTGTCCGCTTCCCCTGGGCGGCCAGTGGTCGTGCAATTGGCAATGATCGCAGCGAAGGATTTACCAAGCTACTGTTCGACAAAAATACCAGGCGGCTTATTGGCGCGGGTATCGTTGGCACTCATGCTGGTGATCTGATAGCCGAGTGCACGCTGGCCATCGAAATGGATTGTGAGGCAGGCGATATCGGATTAACCATACACCCGCATCCAACCCTGTCAGAAAGCATAGGTATGGCGGCAGAGATTTTTGACGGCACAATTACTGATCTGTATATCCCCGGGAAAAAGAAGTAAGAATTGCCGAAGCTTCTTGCCTGATATTGCTGATTCAGGTGCGCCGGTACATGAAAATCACCTGGTCAGTCATGCCACGTACAGCAGGATCCATGACAGATTTATTGTATTGATCATCCGGATTCCGAAGGAATTGGGCTTCAGCCACCCACTCGAAACAGCTGCCTGCAAGATTATCCTTGATGCGTTGTGGATCGACACGATGCAATTGTTGTCCGGTCTGGCGGGCATCAGCTCCCGCTTCCGCCACATGATCAATGATCCCAAGCACGGCACCTGGCTTCATGGCTTTGCACAGTTTACTGACCAACAGCGATTCGTTCACGTCTGGCCAGTTGAATGAATCATCATGGTAGTAAAAATCATGCCAGGTCAGTATGGCCAATACTGCGTCGAAACTCGCATCCGGAAGCTGCAACGCGTCAGCCTCGGAAACCAGGCGAACCACATTAGGTAAACGAGCATCGGCAAACCGGGCGACGAGTTCATCTTTGGCGTAATCCAGGTAAGCCGGGTTGTTGTGGCTTGTCACACTGCCGCCTGAGCCCGTTGTTCTGCTCAATATTTCGGTGTAGTAACCGCCGCCAGAAAAGAGATCTAGTACCCGCATTCCTGGTTTGATTTCAAAAAAGGCCAGGACCTGTTCAGGTTTGCGCAATGGATCACGCGCTCTATCGGCCGCCGTCCGCTCTGGATGATCAAGCGCCGCCGCAATGGCCTGATCAATAGCTTGGCCACCCACATCGGTGCATGGGGAAATCAACAACAGACTGAGCAAGGCTTGGGTGCATGTCATTTTGGGTCCTGATTCAACATTTCGGGCAGGCTGAATTGTAGGCGGTGGGTGTACTGCCGCTGGCAACCTTGTTGGATGGAACGAACTGACAGCGAGGCAAAGCGAATTGGGCTCACACAGGCCAGAGCATGAGCATGCATACAACTGAAATGACGGACCCACCGATCAGGTTGATCATCCGGGTGGCAGGGCTCCCAGAACCTCCAGTCCGGCGGCAATGATTTCAGCCAGCCCGGTAGCTTGTCTGCTGCATAGAATGCACAAAGATCACCCTTGTTTTCCGGGTGAGTAAGTGAGCAGCGCCAGAGAATTAAATATTTTGGCTTGCAAAAAACAATGGATTTACGTACATTCAAGACATGAATGAATCTCACGGATCATTGGCAGGACTTACCCTCCGCCTGCGCCGACCCTCAAAGCACAATTGGGGCTGGGTAGCCGTGTAAGCATCATTCTCGCTTTAAGCAAGTACGAAAAACCCAGCCACTGGCTGGGTTTTTTGTTTTATGAATACAAGGCAACTCTGAATTTATTCATAGTTGCCGCGGTACAAGCAGGTGCGCCATTTTCAGTGATGGCAAATCATTGAAAATGAAGCCAGACGAAAATAACATTTTTTCCCAGATTCTTTTGTTGGGCGCGCTCTGATCATTCGCGGACGAATTGATCACAGCTTTCGTGAAACTCAGGCAAGGAGCGTTTTGAATTGGCCAAGCAGCATTTCCTGAGCACTCAGGATTGGAGCAAAGACCAGTTGCAGCAGTTGCTGCAACTTGCGAGTGAGCTGAAAAAAAGCCCATGGCAAAACCACCTGCATGGCAAATCAATTGCCTTGATGTTCCTCAATCCCTCCCTGCGCACTCGCACTTCTTTCGAGTTGGGAATGCAGCAGTTGGGTGGTGTGGCCATCGTCCTGCAGCCGGGTAAGGATGCCTGGGGAGTTGAATTTTCGCCAGGGCAAGTTATGGATGGAAGCGCTGAGGAGCACATCATTGAAGTCGCCGGGGTTCTTTCCCGCTATTGTGACCTGATTGCCCTGCGCGCTTTCCCGCTGTTCAAAGACTGGCAATCTGACCGCCAGGATTGTACGCCAGTGTCAGACCCACTCCGCCGGAGGC
>JANOGQ010000562.1:0-7419 GCA_031406105.1 Lysobacterales bacterium
GCGCAGGGCCAAAACGCAGCCACCAGGCAAGCAGAAAGCTGGAAAGGATTACAAGCAAGGTATTGGCTTGGCGGGTCATGATTCTGATACGGGGTTGAAGTATTTAAGGCGATTGAATCGACGGAAGTCGTTGTCTGCCGAGCAGAGAGTAGCATCCAAAGCTCGGGCGAGTACGGTCAAAAATGTGTCGTTAGTCAGGTTGCCGCCGGTCCCTGAGGTTCGCAATTCGGCTGCTAACTGGGGATACATGCCGGGCGGTGCGTCGACCACGTTGACACCCGGAACGCTGAGCCAGCGCTCCACGTACTCCAGCGCATCGTCCACCGCTATGGGGTGCTGCATGATGCGGGCATGGGTGGTAATTCGGACAAAGGCAAGTAGCACCAGCCAGGGCAGGCCAACGCTTTCGGGGCCGCTCAACAAAGCTTCCCACCAAACCCGTACCCGCGCATGATGCGGCGAATCGGCATCAACTGCATAGATCAGCAGATTGGCGTCTACCAGCATCACTTGCGCTGCTCAATCTTGCGCAGAATTTCTTCATCATCAAGCGCCGCAGCCAGGGAAAGGGCCTTGGTGAGGTCATATCCAGCGCGAGCCTCACCCAGCCGCATTGGCTTCTCGTGGTAGGGCTGCTTGCGGGTTGATCCACTTGCCGAAAGGCCGCGTTCGAGGGTCTCGTTCACCACCTGCTTGAAGCTCTTGCCGGTGCGGTGAGCGAGCTCCTTGAGCGCTTTCCCTACTCGATCATCAACGGTTAGCGTCGTTCTCATAATTCTATTCAGACATCAAAACATCAGCATGATAGCATCATTATGCTTCACTGCAAATTCGAACCGGTCATTTGTTGTTCCGCCCGACTGGAAATTTCCTGCGCATACAGAGGTAAACTCGACACCGCCACCCCGGTAGACAATAATTGCCCGTCAAAAAAAGGCATTCGAACAACAATGCAGGGAATAGCCACTTGCAAGAAATAGCCATCGTCGGAGCAGGTTTTTCCGGAGCCGTCATCGCCCGAGAGCTAGCCGTGGCCGGCATTCCGGTAGAAGTATTTGATAGCCGTGCGCATGTTGCCGGCAACTGTCACACCGAGCGTGACCCCGATACCGGCGTGATGGTGCACAAATACGGCCCTCACATCTTTCATACCGACAACGAACGCGTTTGGGCTTACCTGCAGCAGTACACGCGCTTCATGCCCTACACCAACCGCGTTAAAACCACTGCCCAGGGCCGGGTGTTTACCCTGCCCATCAGCCTGCTGACCATCAACCAGTTCTTCGGCAAAACCTTTTCCCCCAAAGAAGCACAAGCCTTTATTGAAAGCAAAGCCGATCTCAGCATCAAAGAGCCACAGAACTTTGAAGAGCAGGCGCTGCGTTTTGTGGGCAAAGAGCTCTACGAAGCGTTTTTCAAAGGCTACACCCAGAAACAGTGGGGCTGCAGCCCCACGCAATTGCCCGCAAGCATCCTCAAACGCTTGCCGGTACGGTTTAACTACGACGATAACTATTTTGCTCACCCGCACCAGGGCATGCCGCAGCATGGGTACACGGCCGTCGTTGAGCAAATACTGGAACATCCGCTGATTACAGTTCATCTGAATCGAACCTTCGAAAAAGCAGGTCAAAAGGCCTACCGCCACGTGTTCTACAGCGGCCCCATCGATGCCTGGTTCGAATATGAACTCGGTCGCCTGGGCTACCGCACCCTGGATTTCAAAGAAATCCGTGCCGAAGGGGATTTCCAGGGCTGCGCCGTGATGAATTACGGTGATGAGGACGTGCCCTACACCCGCATCAGCGAGCACAAGTACTTTTCACCCTGGGAAACCCACGAAAATACCATCTGCTTTGAGGAATACAGCCGGGCGTGTGAGGCCGAAGACATCCCCTACTACCCCATTCGCCTGGTCGAAGAAAAAACCATGCTGAGCCAATACATCCAGTTGGCCGAGTTAGAACAGAACATTTCTTTCATCGGCAGGCTGGGGACGTATCGCTATCTGGATATGGATGTCACCATCGGTGAAGCGCTCAAAACCGCGGATGAATTCCTGCCCCGGTTCAAAAGCAACAATCCAATCCCCGTATTCTTCTCAGCGCCAATCTAGAGCAGGACCCTGCCCTAATCTTTGAGCGGGTGCCAGGGCAAACTGTCGATGTGTGAAAAGTGACCGTCGTAGGACAGCAGATCAGCACCGGCTTCCAACGTATGTGCAGCTATCCAGATGTCATTGGAGGGAATGGGTTCACCCTTTCGGCGTAAGGCTGCTGCAAGCAGGCTGAATCGGTCTGCCGTAACGTAGGTGGCGGGCAGCAATGCGACATAGGGGTTCTCCAGAAAGCGTCGCAGAATGTCCAGGTTCTTTTCGAACTGTCCGCCATACCGGAAGCCATAAAGTAATTCGCCAATCACGATCGTCGAAAGCAGAACCTGCTCAGCATTGCGCACCTTGTCCACTACCGACGGAAGACCGCGCATCAGTGCTGAATATGCATTGGTATCCAGCAGGACTTTCATTTCCACATAGTCTCATCAATCTCGGCAAACACACGTGTCGCGGCGTTAAATTCTTGCAGTTCGTCCGCCGACCAGACGCCGATAAATTCCTCCAGTGAACCACCAACCCGATTTGAAGGTACGGAATTCGCTTCCAGCCCGGTGACCTTGCGAAGCAGCATGAGTACGGTCTTGTTCAGGGAGAGATGTTCCTTTTCTGCCAAGTGCTTGAGCCGCCGCTCCAGTTCCTTATCGAAACCACGAAGTGTGAGTTGTTTCATCTGTTTGCCTCATAACGTGAGTCATTTGTGAGGCCATTATGACTCACATTTTTGAACCTGTAAACGCAATCTGCCCGGCTTTTGATGCTTCCCAAGTTGGAGGTAACCTTCACCCTTCCTTTCAACGCACAGCCACCCCTTATGAAATGGGCAATTAACTCAGCAACTGTAGTAAAAAGGCGAAATCATTCAAGCCCAGGCCGCGATGAGCTAATATTTGCAAGCATTTTCCGGTATCTCCAAACATAAGGACCCTGATGAACAGACATACCAGCACTACTCTGGGTGAGCATTTCAAGAAGATCCTGACCGCCCGGATCACCGAAAGCCGTTAGGGGACACCGTGCGTAAAGAAGTTGCCGCAGTTATTGTTACCTTCAACCGCCTTGAGAAACTCAAGGACACGTTGGCCAAAACATTTTCTGAGCCTTTTGCTGCAGTGGTGGTGCTGAACAACTGCTCAACCGATGGAACCGGTGAATGGCTGGATACCCTGCAAGAAGCCCGGCTGCACGTCATCCACAGCCCCACCAACCAGGGTGGCGCCGGCGGATTTCATCAGGGTTTTGATTATGCCGCGAGGCAGCTGCCTGATTGCGACTGGCTGGTGGCCTTTGATGACGATGCCTTTCCCGAGCCTGGGACATTAACCGCTTTCGATGAGCTGGATATTCCCGCCGAAGTGGGGAGCGTCGCCGCCGCCGTTTATCTGCCCGATGGCCGTATCAGCGAAATGAACCGCCCCAGCGTGTACCCCTTCTGGCATTTACGGAAGTTCTTCTCCACGGCATTGCGCGGGCGTGAAGGGTTTCATGTGAGTGATTCGGACTACCAACTCAAAGAGCACAAAGAAATTGATGCTTCATCCTTTGTCGGCTTCTTCCTGCGCCTTGCACTGATCCATACCGGCAAGATCGGCCTGCCCCGCACCGAACTGTTCATTTACGCCGACGACATCATCTACGTGCTGGAAATGCGCAAAACCGGCGTGAAGCACTGGTTTGTGCCGTGGCTGGTGTTTGAGCATGATTGCCAGACGCTAGAATCCGGAGTCCAAGCCATTCATCCGTTATGGAAGGTTTACTACATGTACCGCAACCGGTTGGAGATGTACCGGATAGCCGCAGGATTGTTGGCCTCGCCGGTATTCCTGGTAAAAATACCAACGATTTTCATGGCAGCTCTTAACTACGAGCCAAAGGACCGAAACAGATTTTTGAAAATCGCATCCATTGCGATCCGAGACGGACTTACCAGGAATTTCAGCAAGTCATTTTTGGAAGTGCGCAAACTTGATGCTTAGGCTAGAAGCCCAGTGTGCATTCGTTTCTTTCAATTTCGTACCTTGCCTACAGTTTCGTAGGCATTTCCTATGAAGCAAAGAAGCAAATTTGCTGCGATATTTAACCGCCTGGCCAAGCAGTTTGCAGCGAAACTTGCGTGGCGCTATCCCCAGCTATACCTCAATCTCTTAATAAAGCTCGTTTTAAGGAGGTCACCCTATTTCAAGCTGATAGAGGAATGTCGCGTTCTTGATCAAGTGCCAAAAGCGTCAAGTGCAACAATTCCTGCGCGGCCAAAAGGGCGTGGAAGAAAAATCCTTTATGTCATTCATTGGTATGAGCTAAGTGGCGCCGAATTGTTTGCACTTCACTACATGAAGTACGCCAAGCAACTCGGCCATATTTGTTTCTGCATTTCGACGGTCCCAAGTATGAATGGGGAAAAGTCAGCCTTCAAAAAATACTGTCAAGAAGCGTTGATTTTCAATGATGTTGGGGGCTCCATTCAATTTCAGGAATTTGTCGCCGATTTCATAGAAAAGAACCACATAGACACCATACACATACATCACAGCGCATTGATGTACGCGGCTCTCCCGAAATTGCGCAAACAATTTCCTGGCTTGTGGGTGATTGATACCACACACATTGTTGAATATTTGAGTGGCGGCTTTCCGCAACTTTCAGCCATCTACTCTCCTCACATTGACATCCACAATGTTGCTTCCAAAGGTCTGATGCAAGCCCAACGACAGATGTTCAAACAGGAATATGGGCAGGAAATAGACATACGAAAATTTGTACTCACCTATACCTCAAGTCTTACCGACGCAGTTCTGGACGAGAGTTGGAATGAGGAACAGTCACTCAAGGTGATCACGTTTTACGGAAGACTAGCTCTTCAAAAGCAGCCCTCCATCTTCATAGAGACTATAGAGAGACTGGTGGAGCGAAATTCGGAATTGTCGGTCGAGGCGCATATCTACGGAGAAGGTGAATTGAGGGACGGCTTGATCACACGGATTTCTAAATCCATATTCATAGACAGAATTCTTTTCAAGGGGCGCTGCGATAACAAGCAAAAGATATTCAAAGACACAAGCATTCTTTTTCTTCCAAGTTTAAATGAAGGCTTGAGCTTCACTTCTTTTGAAGCAGTCATCCACAATCGCCTGGTGGTTTCCAGTGACGTTGGCGACCAGTGCGAACTTTTGTCAGATGAGTGCTTAATCCCTTTCAATCAAGATTTCATTGAAGAAGCAGTAGCTCGGCTCGCGAATTTTCTGAATGATCGACAAGCCTACTTGCGAGCACTTAACAAATGCCGCGATAAGCTCGAAACTATCCGCCGTAATGAGATTTCCTTCGAAGTGATCGAACGATTGTATTCATGATTACGAGAGGCTGAATTATTTTTCTTGATAACGAGAAAAATTTGCCAGGCAACGCTTGATACGATCCAGATCCATTCTCAAGATACCTGATCCTAAGTCTACCCCCCAGGCAGAATAGTATGGCAGTGCGGGCAATGTCTTTCGCCCGTAGCAAAGATAGCGATAAAATCGGTCGCGCTTAAATTTTAAGTCAGGATTCTGGTTGCTGTAGCCGATGCCCGAATAGACAGCGATTACCCGATCGACATATTGCTTTTTTACACTATTGTCTAACATCCATCGCATATTGTGATCCCAGTCTGCGTAGGAGTCGTAGGTTGTGTCGAAGGGTCCAGTTTTTTGAAAAATGCTCCGCTTTAAAAAAATAGCCTGATGCGAAATATTCCTAAGGCATATCTTTACTCGATCAAACGGACCATCATAGCGATGCTTCATATGGTCATCGTAAATATCTCCATAAAATATATCCAAATCACTAGTGAAAAACGAATTCAGGTCTTTGAGCACCCTTTCGTCGGTAAAGTAATCGTCTGATCCGAGAAAATAGACCCACTCCCCAGATGCGGCAGCAATTCCTTTATTCATGGCATCATAAATACCGGTGTCCGGGCCTGAAAAGAGCTTGACTTGGCTATACTCTTTTACAATCTCCAATGTCCCATCTGTCGATTCACCATCTATGACAATGTGCTCTAGCCGTTCAAAATCTTGGCTCAAGACAGAATCAATTGCCCGACCAATGGTTTTCATTGAATTTAGAGTTGGTGTAATTATGCTCAATTGCATTTCCGAACCCTGCGTAATTTGCCAGCACTAGTGTAAACTCTTCGCGGGCTGACGCTGACGGTTTAGCCGAATATTTTTCGACCAACTTGCCTTGGATCGTCGCGTTATTTAGGTCTTGAAGAAATTATAATTACGACGGGCTTGGAGGTTTCATGGATAGTGACAGCGCTTGGGAAAAGTGGGGCAAAAAAGACCCCTACTTCAGCGTAATTACATTTGAACGATACCGCACAAATATCCTCACTGCTGAGGCGTTAGAGGAATTTTTCAAATCCGGTCAAGATCATGTCGACTACGTAATGGGAACCATCAGGAAGGTTTTCGACAAGGAGTACACCCCAGATCATTCATTGGATTTCGGCTGCGGCGTTGGAAGACTGTTGCTACCGCTCGCGGCAATTTCAAAGACAGCGACGGGAATTGACATTTCTAGCTCGATGTTAGCCGAAGCCAAGAAGAACTGCGAAGCTCGTGGAATTCAAAATGTAGAGCTTTTTCTGTCTGATGACGCGTTAGCGCAGTTACAAGGCCATCAGTATGACTTTATTCACTCCTTTATCGTATTCCAGCACATCCCCATTCAACGAGGGATGCGCATATTCAAGAGTCTCATGCAGCACCTAGCGCCAGGTGGATTCATGGCTGTGCAATTTACTTACGCCAAGGCCATTTACGCGGAGACCCACGGTACTCCTCCGACATCTAATGTTCTGAGCAAAGTGGCTAAGGCTATCCCCCGAGTAAGCAATGAGCTTCCATCACTGATTAAGCGAAGGATAAAGAAATTTTTAGCTCAAACCGCTGACGATCCAGTTGTATCCGGGCAACACCGGTGATCCGCCGACGTTTCTGGACGCGGTCGAGACACTCAAAGCGCGGTTTGGCGCCGAAGAGATCGCGTTGGTGGGAGACCGGGGCATGATCAAGCGCCTGGGCCAAGAAGCGCTGGGCCAAGCGAAGTTTCGGTATGTGACGGCGTTGACCGATCCGCAGATTCGAGTGCTCTTGAAGAACAAGACGCTGCCATTGGAACTCTTTGACGAGAAGCCGGCGGAAGTGGAAGTCCAGGGCACGCGCTATGTCTTGCGGTGCAAGGGCGCATCTCACTTTTTTCCAACTTGGTGGACGCGGCTTTCCTCGCGGAGCGAGGAAATGACGGTAGCCGTGGGC
>JANOGQ010000585.1:0-9873 GCA_031406105.1 Lysobacterales bacterium
CAGGACCTGGCGCTGGCCAAAGAGCTGATCAACCATCCCAAGGAGCAGGCCGAGCATGTCATGTTGATTGACCTGGAACGCAATGATCTGGGCCGGGTTTGTCGCCCGGGTAGTGTCGAAGTCAACGAATTCATGGTGATCGAGAGCCATGCTCATGTGCATCATATCGTCTCCAATGTGCGCGGAATTTTGCGCGAGGACGCGGGCCCGGTGCAAGCCATCCAGGCCGTGTTTCCGGGCGGCACCATCACTGGTTGTCCAAAAGTACGTTGCATGCAGATCATCGCAGAATATGAGCAACAGGGCAGAGGCTTCTACACCGGATCCATGGGCTATCTGGACAGGAGCGGTGATATGGACATGAACATCCTGATTCGCAGCATGTTACTGCAGGATAATCAGATACTGTTTCGCACGGGGGCCGGTATCGTAGCTGACTCCGTTCCCGCCGAAGAATTGCAGGAAACTGTCGACAAGGCCAGGGGCATGTTGTTGGCATTGCAGGCTGGAGAGCCGGGGGAGAAGAAACATGCTTGACTGTCTGGTGGACGGCGAAATTTCGGCGCTGGTAAGGTCCGGCAATCGTGGCCTGGCGTATGGTGATGGGGCCTTCGAAACCATCGCCATGATCAACGGGACGCCACGCTTCTGGCAGCTGCATATGGATCGCCTGGCTGTCGCCTGTGAGGTTTTGAACATTCCACTGGTACCGCAACAGCTGCTACTGCGTGAAGTTCACACCGTTACTGCCGGGCGCAAGCTGTGCGTGGTAAAAATCATCCTCACCCGCGGAGAATCCGGGCGTGGCTATGCCGCCGGCAAAGCGGTCGCACCGACACGCATCGTCTCTGCGTACGCCTGGCCGGAACAGGTACAGTTACAAGTTCAGTTGGGCATAGCCACTCGGCTTTGCAGCTTGCGCCTGGCTGTCCAGCCGCGGCTCGCGGGCATCAAGCATCTCAATCGTCTGGAACAGGTTTTGGCCCGCTCCGAAATCGATCAGCCGGGTATTGATGAGGGGATTTTGCTGGATCCGGAAGATCATGTTGTGAGTGCCACTTCCAGCAATATTTTCCTGGTGCTGGGCGGACGAATGCTGACACCACGAATGGATCGCTGCGGAATACGGGGTGTGATGCGGGCAGCGGTTTTACAGGCGTTTCGCCCTTTGTGTGAACAGCGTCGGATCCTGCTGGACATGTTGCCAGATGCCCAGGAAATCTTTTTGTGCAACGCCATTCGTGGCATTGTTCCGGTCAGGAAAATAGACCACTGGGAATATGAGATCGGGCCACGCACCCGCGAAGTTCAACAGTGGCTGGCACAACAATGACGCAAGCCTTGCTGCGATGCTGGCGGTGTTACACGGCATGACTGCTTACCGTGCAGGTTTTTTCAAATGGTTGATGCTGGTTTTGCTTGTGGCCATCTTGCTGTTGGTTTGCGGTTTCTGGCTGTTGCGCGCAAACTACCAGGGGTTCCTGCAGCAGCCGCTGAGTATTGTGCCGGACAAGCAGGTGTTATTGGTTGAACCGGGTATGAGCGGTCGCGCTGTGGTCCAACGGCTCCAGCAAATGGGCATCACCCAATGGAACTGGCAATGGCGCTGGTTGATGCGGCAAAAACCAGAGCCGCTGAAAGTGGGTGAATACCTGCTCAAAAGTGGCTTCACGGCACCGCAGCTTCTGCACATCCTGCAAGCCGGCGAGGTGATCCACTATCGCTTCACGATCGTGGAAGGCTGGACTTTCGCCGAACTGCTGGCAGCGTTGCAGCTTGACGGGTTGCTCGGTGGGGATTCATCAGACAACACTGCAGCACTTCAGCAGCTGGCCCAGCAGCTGACGGATGCGGAAAATCCCGAAGGCTGGTTTCTGCCGGAAACTTACCAGTTTGTGCGGGGCTATTCTGCCGCGGAATTGCTGCAACGCGCCTACCAGAACATGCAGATAGAATTACAAAAGGCCTGGAGTTCGCGAATCGCAGATCATCCTGCACAATCTCCTTATGAATTGCTGGTGCTGGCTTCGATCATTGAGCGTGAAACGGCGGTAGATTCAGAGCGCGAACAAGTCAGTGGAGTTTTCGTCCGCAGACTGGCGAAAAATATGCGATTGCAGACAGATCCCACCGTGATTTACGGCCTGGGTGCGGCCTTCGATGGCGATATTCGCAAGCAAGACCTCGGCACCGACACTCCGTACAATACCTACACCCGCCATGGCTTGCCACCGACACCCATTGCGCTACCGGGAGTGGCTTCACTGATGGCAGCAGCACAGCCCAATGAGGGCAGCAGCCTTTATTTTGTTGCCGATGGCAAGGGCGGGCATACTTTTTCGGATACCTATGAAGAGCATCAGCGGGCAGTGAATATCATGTTGGGCAGAAAGCCATGAAAGGCTGCTTCATTACATTTGAAGGCGGTGAAGGTGCTGGCAAAAGCACCATGATCCAGAGGGCCAGTGAGTATTTTCAGGCTCAAGGTCGAGCAGTGGTTCTGACACGTGAACCGGGTGGCACAAGACTGTCCGAAGTCATACGCAAGCTGGTATTGGGCAAGGAATACCCGGAGCTATGCGCACAAGCCGAATTGCTGCTGGTATTCGCTGCCCGGGCACAACATCTGGCGGAGTTGATTCGTCCGGCTCTCGATAAAGGTTCTGTTGTACTTTGTGATCGCTTTACCGATGCCAGTTGGGCTTACCAGGGCGGTGGCCGTGGTCAATCGGCACAATTCATCACTGCATTGGAGCAGGCAGTCCATGGCGATCTGCAGCCCGATTTGACCCTGCTGCTGGATTTGCCAGTGGAGTCAGGTCTGCAACGCATGACATCACGTGCTGAAATCGATCGGATTGAGCAGGAGTCGCTGGTATTCTTTGAGCGGGTAAGGGCGGTTTATCTGAGTCGGGCGCAGCAATTTCCCGAACGATTTCGTCTCATCAATGCGGCCCGGGAAATAGACTCAGTCTGGGCGGACATCAAGCAGCAGTTGGCAGGCATGTGACTATGATGCTGCCCTGGTTGCAGGCTGCCATGCAGCAATTTGGCCAGCGGCTTGCAGCCGGGCGGCAGCCGCACGCGGTCCTGCTTGCTGGCCCCGCGGGTCTGGGCAAGCTGCAACTGGCAAGAGAAATGGCTGCCGCTTTACTTTGTCTGCATGCAGGCTCCGCAAGCCCATCAAACAGTAATCACTCTTTGGCTTGTGGCCAATGCCGCTCCTGCCATTTATTCAAAGGCGGTGCACATCCGGACTTTCGTTACCTGAGTTTTATTCCGAAAGAGAAATCTGAGGAGATGCGTACCGTTATCATCGTGGATCAGATTCGTGAATTGATCTCTTCCATGCAACTCACCAATGGCCTCAGCCCGCGAAAAGTGGCGCTGATTTATCCGGCGGAGGCAATGAACCGCAACGCAGCCAATGCCTTGCTCAAGACATTGGAAGAGCCTGCCGGCGAATTAGTCGTGTTGCTGGTCGCCCATGATGCCTCCCGCCTGCCGGCAACCATACGCAGTCGCTGCCAGGCCATCTACCTGCGTGCCCCTGCACCTTCTGTGGCGCTGGATTGGCTGCAGCAGACTGCAGCGGCAGACCGCCCAACTGCTGAACTGGCTTTGCAGGCGGCTGCTGGCAGCCCCCTACAGGCTGCGGATCTGATAAAACAGGGGCGGGTTAATGAGTTCGGGCTCTTGCTGGATAATCTGCAAGTTATCAGCAGGGATGCAGAAGCCGTCGCACCTGCGTTTGAGCAACTGTTCAAGCTGGACCCTCTGGAGTTATGGCATTGGCTGGCACTGGCCAGCGCAGAAAAGCTGCGCATGACATTGGCTGCCGGCCCTGTTGCCGAAAAGCGAGGGACTGTCGCCCCGGCAAGCAGCAAAGATCTGCGTCGCTACGCAGACCTGTATCGTTTGGCCAATCGCAATCGACGATTGCTCAGCACGGCTGTACGCAAGGACTTACTTCTGCGGGATTGGCTGCTACAATGGTCTCTTCCGACCAGCTCGTGATTCCCTTCGGGGAATTTCGCAAGGACTGAACGAGACATGGCACAACAAGGAATTCTCTCTCTCGCGATCAAGGACCGGCAGGCCCTTTATCGTTCCTACATGCCCTTCGTTCAGGGTGGTGGTCTGTTTGTTCCCAGTACCAAGAAATTCGAATTGGGTGATGAAGTGTTCCTGCTGTTGACCGTCATGGAATTCGAGGAGCGACTGCCCATTCCCGGCAAGGTGGTGTGGATAACTCCGCAAGGGGCAGCGGGCAATCGCAAAGCGGGCATAGGCGTTCAGTTCGCCGAAACCCCGGATGGGTCTCATGCACGCACGGTGATTGAATCGCACCTGGCCACCATGATCAAGAGCAACCTCAGCACGCATACCATGTAAGGGAATTGCATTATTTAAACTGCGGTCAGGCTGTGAGCTGCTCAATCATTGCCAAAACCCCAAGCAGTTCATTTGGCCCCTGGTAAAAATGCGGCGACAGCCTGATTGCATCATCGCGCAGGGAGCAGCGCAGGCCGCGGGTTTGCAAGGCATCATAAAATTCCTGCAGCGGTAGCTGTTCAGGCCTGAAGCTGACGATGCCCGAACGTCGTTCCGCTTCCTGCCGGCTGGTGATGGAAACTCCTTTGATCGTTTGCAAGCTTTCCAGCAAGCAAGCGGTATTGGCCAAAACACACTGTTCAATCTGTGGCATGCCGGTCGTCAGCAACAATTGCACGCTGGCGTGCATGGCTACCTGGCCTAGCGTGCTGGGACTGCCTGCTTCAAAGCGCCGGGCAGTGCTGCTAGGCTCACCTTCCCCAATGAAAGTCCAGTGGTTTTCCAGATTATGCCAACCCAGCTGCACTAGTTTCAGGCGATCGCGCGCGGCAGCGCGGCTGTAAAACACTGCAATACCTTCAGGCCCCAGCAACCACTTGTGCGCATCGGCTGCCAGAAAGTCGATATGTGCTGCCGCCACATCCACTTGCAGGGCACCCAGTTGCTGAATGGCGTCGACGAAAAACAGAACCTGGTTTTGCCGGCAGAATTCCCCCAGTTCATTCAGATTCAGCCTGAAGCCATCAGTCCATTGCACGGCGCTGACCGCCAGCAAGCGGGTCCGCTCATCCATGGCTGCGCATAAGGCTTTTTCAGCGTTTTCCGCGCTGCGTATGTCCACCTGGCGGATTTCAACACCTCGATCGGCTTGCGCCAGCCAGGGCAGACGGTTGGATGAAAACTCATGGCAGGGAATGACGATGTTGTCGCCTGCCTGCCAATCCAGACCAAAGGCGACGGTGCAAATACCTTCGCTGGTGTTTTTCAGTAAGGCAATATCCGCCGATGAAGACGCATTCAGCAGTCTGGCCAGATTCCTGCGTAGCTCGCTTTCGCGGCTGATCCAGTTTTTGTAGTGTTCCGGGCCATGCTGGTTGTTCTCATCAGCGAATCTTTGCACCGCTTGGGTGGTGCATAGGGGCCAAGGCGAAATGGCTGCATGATTGAAGTAGCAGCGTTTTTCGTTACGGACGAACTGGTCTTGCAATCCGATCAGGGTGGCGGCCTTATCCGGCAAATTGAGCATGGGGCTATAATGCCTCCAGATGCTCAGCGTGGGCAAATTATCTGCAGGCTAATTAAGGCGGCTCTGGTTTATTCAGAGTTGCCGCGGTACAAGGATGTGCGTGCTCTGATGCTGCAAGGACGAGTTAATCAGAGCTTCCTTAACAAAAGCTCTGAATCAATCAGAGTTTTCTTTGGCCAAATAAAGACCAGGCCAGGTGCCGTAAGACCAGGCCACGTGCCGTCAGACCGGGGCAGGCGCTGCCGATTTGACTGTTACAGATCATTAGTTGACGAAACCTATTAAGCATGAATGCAGCACTGACCCGGGCCATACTCCATGTTGACATGGATGCTTTCTATGCCTCGGTGGAGACGCTGGATAATCCCGCTCTGGCCGCTCAGCCCGTGATAGTTGGCGGTCTGGGCCCCCGTGGGGTTGTTTGCACGGCCAATTACGCGGCGCGAAAATTCGGTGTGCATTCAGCCATGCCGACGGGCAAAGCCAGGCGCTTGTGCCCCCAAGGCCAGTATCTACCCCCGCGTATGCAGCGCTATCGCGAAGTATCAGCGCAGGTCTTTGGTATATTCAGGCAATACACCCCATTGCTTGAGGGTCTGTCACTGGACGAGGCTTTCCTGGATGTGACCGCCAGCGCACGATTGTTCGGCTCGGCGCAGGAAATCGCCTTAAAATTGAAGCAGGACATCCGCAGTATTACCGGCCTGACAGCCTCGGTGGGCGTGGCGCACAACAAGTTCCTGGCCAAGCTGGCTTCGGACCTGCAAAAGCCTGATGGACTGGTGGTGGTGCCATCAGATCGAATTAGCGCCTTTCTTGACCCGATGCCGATCAAACGTTTGTGGGGAATCGGAACCAAGACCCAGCCGCGCTTGCAGGCTCTGGGCATTCTGACATTTGGGCAATTACGCCAGGCCGGAGCAGACATTGTCCGTCCCGTGCTGGGCAATCGCACCGAGCATTTCCTGCAGCTTGCAGCCGGCCTGGATGAGCGTGAAGTGATTGCGGAAAGCCCGGACAAATCCCTCAGCCATGAAGTGACTTTTGACCAGGATCTGACCGATACAACTGAATTGTTGGCCGAACTGCAAGGCCTGGTTGAGGCTGTAGCCCAACGATTGCGCAGCCGGCATTTACTGGCCACAACCGTAACCGTGAAAATCCGTGATCAGGAATTCCGCACGGTGACACGCAGCCGCAGTATGCCAGCCGGCACGAACAGCACGATGACCCTGTATCGGCTCGCGCGTGCCTTGTTCCAGGCGTGGCGCCAACAACAGCCCAAAACACCGCTGCGATTGCTGGGCATGGGGGTTACTGGCCTGGAGCACCGCTATGCTGACAATGCCGTTGCGGAATCAGGCGATCAGGCCGATTTGCCGGCGCAGCAGAAGCTCGATCGGGTGCTGGACACCATCAATCAACGCTACGGTAAAGCCAAAATCGTGCACGCGATGACACTACGACGTCGCCGTGACCCGGTTTGAACAATGAACGGCAGAGCTGGCTGCAATAGGCCGGCTAATGCTGCACTTCGCCTGACTGCCCCAGGGCTTTCAATGCTTCTGCGCGTAATTCACGGCGTAAAATCTTGCCCACATTGCTCTTGGGCAGCTCATCCCGGAACTCAATGTGTCGCGGACGTTTGTAGCCTGTTAACTGTTCTGCGGCGAACTGATTCACTTCCTCGACAGAGAGTGTAGGGTCCTTGCGTACCACATAAATTTTTACTGATTCGCCTGATTTTTCATCCGGCAATCCAATCGCGGCAACTTCCTGCACCTTGGGGTGCATGGCGAAAACATCCTCAATCTCATTGGGAAAAACGTTGAAACCCGACACCAGGATCATGTCTTTCTTGCGATCAACGATCTTGAAGTAACCGCGCTCGTCCATTACCGCGATATCGCCGGTGCGTAACCAGCCATCTTCACCCAGTACCTGGGCGGTCTCTTCGGGGCGTTGCCAGTATCCGCGCATGACCTGGGGGCCTCTGATGACTAACTCGCCGGTCTCGCCCACAGGCAGTAAATCGCCTGCATCATTCATGATCGCGCACTCAGTGGAAGAGATGGGCATGCCAATTGAACCGCTGAACTCCTGCAGGTCCAGGGGATTCATGCAGGCACCTGGTGAAGTTTCTGTCAGGCCGTAAGCTTCAATCAGTGCGCCACCGGTCACCTGTTTCCAGCGTTCAGCTACTGCTCTTTGCACCGCCATGCCACCACCGAGGGCGCCTTTCAGCTGGCTGAAGTCAAGATCGCTGAATCCTTCAGTATGCAGCAAACCATTGAACAGGGTATTGACGCCGGTGATCATGGTGAATCGGGTCTCGGACAATTCCTTGACAAAGGCTTGCATGTCTTTCGGATTGGTAATGAGCACGTTATGGCCGCCCAAAGACATGAATACCAGGCAGTTCGCGGTGAGCGCAAAGATATGGTAAAGCGGCAAGGCCGTGATGATGACTTCGCCGGTATCACCGATATCGTTGGCAGTCAGCCACTCGCGGGATTGCAGCATATTGGCCACCAGGTTGCGGTGGGTCAGCATGGCACCCTTGGCTACGCCCGTTGTGCCTCCGGTATATTGCAGAAAAGCGATATCTTCAAAGCCCAATTCAATTTCAGTGAATGGCAAGCCGGCCCCCTGTTTCAGGCACTGGCTGAGTGACACTGAGCCGGGCAGCTTCCATGCTGGTACTGCTTTCTTGATGTACTGCAGAGCAAAATTGACCAGCAGCCCTTTGGGAAAATCGAGCATGTCGCCGATGCGGGTGGTAACAACACAGTGCAGCGGCACTTCGTCCAGCACTTGCTGCAGCACATGGGCAAAGTTTTCTACTACAACAATGGCGCGGGCTCCGGAATCCAGCAACTGGTGCTTGAGTTCGCGCGGAGTGTACATGGGGTTGGTGTTGACGATTACCAGTCCGGCCCGCATGGCGCCAAACAGCGCAACCGGATACTGCAGTATGTTAGGCATCATCAGGGCTATGCGATCACCTTTCTTCAGGCCCTGCTGTTGCAACCAGGCGGCAAAATCCCGGCTTTGTCGATGGAGCTGTGCGTATGTGATTACCGTTTTGAAATTGCTGAAAGCTGGCCGTTCAGCATAGAGCTGACAACTCTTTTCAAAAATTTCCAGAATGGAAGCAAATTCGCTCAGGTCGACTTCAGCAGGTACTCCTTTGGGGTAATTGGCCAACCAGGGTTTGTTCACAAGGCACCTCAATTTAATTCTGAATATTGGAAGACTGAATTACTCAGACACAGCCGGCCAGCGGCATTGCATCATATCGACTCGCTGGCAGCAAGAATCCAGCCGCTTGCGGTTTTTTAATTGCCAGCTCCAAGGAGGACTGTTTATGATCAGCTCAGACTTCTGCTAACAAGGCGCTTCAACATGGGTGAGCATAAAGTGCGTGCCGACGACAACGATGCGGGTCACCAGGCGTTCATGCGTTCCCTGCTCGAAGAAGTGCGTGCAATGGATCTGATGATTTCCCGCGGCATGATCGAGTCCGGCATCCGCCGCATCGGTGCCGAGCAGGAAATGTTCATTGTGGACTCTGCATTTGGCCCAGCCATGCGGGCGCAGGAGTTGCTCAAGCAGATTACCGATCCACGTTTTACCAATGAACTGGGCAAGTTCAACCTGGAATGCAATCTTTCACCGCGGCGTCTGCGGGGGGACTGCCTGCGTCTGATGGAGCAGGAGGCACAAGAGCTTTATATGCTGGCGCGCAAAACGGCGGCAGCTGCGGATTGCGATATCGCCCTGGTTGGCATTCTGCCTACCTTGTCGCTGGAACACCTGGGTCTCGACTCCATGATGCCTGAGCCCAGGTACTTTGCGCTCAATGATGCCTTGCGGGCGCTACGCGGCGAGCAGTTTCGTTTCAGTATCAATGGCATCGATCAGCTGGCAATCAGCCATGACAATGTCATGCTGGAAGCCTGTAACACCAGTTTCCAGGTTCATTTCCAGGTCGGCGCAGATGAATTCGCGCGCCTGTACAACATCGCCCAGGTGATTACCGCGCCATTGCTGGCCGCCAGTGTCAACTCACCGATTTTGCTGGGCCGTCGCCTGTGGCATGAAACGCGTATTGCCGTGATGGAGCATTCCGTTGACTCGCGATCCAGCGCCCACCAGGCGCGAGGCCAGCATCCACGGGTGCACTTTGGTGATCGCTGGATTGATGAGTCGGTGACCGAGATTTTCAAGGACGATATCGCGCGCAACCGTATCCTGCTTACCACCGAAACGGAAAGCGATCCGCTGGCCAT
>JANOGQ010000608.1:0-2039 GCA_031406105.1 Lysobacterales bacterium
GGTGGTAATTGCCGACGGCCGTGCGAGTGGAATTTTGAACAGCATTCTGAATGGTGAAGCCGTGGGCACACGCTTTGCGCCAGGCTCGGATGTTTCGCCTGCCAAGCGCTGGCTGGCCAGTGCACAGAACCATGCTGTCGGCAGTGTGGTTGTCAATGCTGGCGCGGAAGCAGCATTGTTGGATCAAAGCCGCCTGACCAGTTTACTGCCGGTGGGTATCAGCCGGGTAAATGGCCCTTTCGAAGCCGGTGACGTGATCCAGATTCGCAATGAAGCGGACCAGGTGATCGGCTGTGGCCGCACGCGTTATGGTGCCGACGATACCCGGCAATGGCAAGGCCAGCGTGGCCACAAGGCACTGATCCATTACGATTACCTCTATCTGCTCGAAAATGTAAGACATTGAGGAGCGATTTGGAAACCAATCAGCAGCGAGAGATTCTGCAACAGCAGCTAATGCGTACCCGTGCAGCAGCCCGCGGTTTGAGCAACTGCAGTGCTGAGGCGGTCAATGCCGTATTAATTCAACTTGCGCGTAAAATTGAAAGTGCTGCAGACGAACTGCTGGCTGCCAATCAATTGGATCTTGAACGCATGGATCGCAAAGACCCGCGTCATGACCGCTTGTTGCTGAATACCGAACGAATTGCGGCTATCGCTCAGGACCTGCGCAATGTGGCGGCCTTGCCCAATCCGGTTGGTGAAGTACTGCAGCAGCGGCAACTGGAAAATGGCCTCGAGCTGAGCAAGATCCGTGTACCGATGGGGGTGATCGCGGTGATCTTCGAGTCACGCCCAAACGTTACTTTTGATGTCTTCGGGCTGTGCTTCAAAACCCTGAACGCCTGTGTGCTGAAAGGCAGCCTTGATGCACACGAAACCAATAGGGTGGCGGTAAGGCTGATGCATGAAGTTTTGCAGCAACAGGGTTTTGATCCGGATGTTGTTTATCTGGCTCCCCCTGAGCGTGAATATCTGCCGGATATCCTGCAGGCCACTGGCCTGATTGACCTGGCGATCCCACGTGGTTCGAGCGGTCTGATCGATTTTGTACGTGATAATGCCCGCATCCCGGTGATTGAAACCGGTGCTGGCATCGTGCATACCTACATAGATGCCTCAGCGGATCTTGAAAAAGCGGCAGCCATTATTACCAATGCCAAATCGCGCCGTGTCAGCGTTTGCAATGCTCTGGATACTTTGGTGTTGCATCAGAAACTGCTTCCCGAATTGCCCAAGCTGATGCTTCAACTCGGCAAACAGTTCCAGGTAGAAGTTT
Organism: Lysobacterales bacterium; assembly: GCA_031406105.1. Classification (GTDB taxonomy): domain Bacteria; phylum Pseudomonadota; class Gammaproteobacteria; order Xanthomonadales; family SZUA-36; genus JAWXBM01. The sequence goes on from JANOGQ010000608.1 coordinate 1,280, forward strand.
TTGCTGATGCAGCTTCTTTCGATGCACTGCAGGGCCAATATGCAGGCCCGCTTCAGCATGCAGGGGACGAACACTTTGGGCAGGAGTTTCTATCGCTGCGCATGTCGATCAAAACGGTCGAAGACCTGGACGAGGCACTCGAGCACATTCGTCGTTACAGCTCACGCCATTCAGAAGCAGTGCTTGCAGAAGATGCTGCTGTGATCGAAAAATTCCTTCAGCAGGTCGATGCCGCTGCCGTATACGCCAACGCTTCAACTGCTTTTACAGATGGTGCACAGTTCGGAATGGGTGCCGAGATTGGCATCAGCACACAGAAACTGCATGCCCGCGGACCCATGGCTCTGCCCGAGCTGACCAGTTACAAGTGGGTCATACGCGGCAATGGTCAGATTCGACCCTGACGCAGGCGCTACTCACAGATGTCCAAGGTACTGGTTTTTCAACATGTAGCGGCGGAGCCACTCGGCACCCTGGACCCAATGTTGCGTGATCGCGGACATCGAATCCGTTATGTCAATTTCCACCGCACGCCACATGCACACCCGGAGGTCAGCCGTTACCAGGGTCTGATCGTACTGGGCGGCCCGCAAATGCCTGATCAGCTGGACGAATATCCACATCTTCGCACTGAAATGCGTTGCATTGAACAGGCCTTGAAGCTGGAGATTCCAGTGCTTGGCATCTGCCTGGGGGCACAGCTACTGGCCCATACTCTGGGTGCTGCCGTACGGCCCATGAAGAAATGGGAGATCGGGTG
>JANOGQ010000610.1:0-14484 GCA_031406105.1 Lysobacterales bacterium
AACTTTTGATAAACGTGTCAATGATTTACGCCGCGAACTTCAGAATAAAGCTAATGATGAGCTGCCGGATGAGGCGGAAGACCCCTACATACTTGAGGTCACCACTTCCAATGGCTTTCCCACCGCCCTGGTGGTGGTACAGGGCCAGGCCGATGATGAAAATTTACGTCGCACGGCCCGGCTGGTGCGGGATGACCTGGAGCGCCTGCAAGGGGTTGATCAAACCATTGCCATAGGCCTGCATGAACCGGAAATGCAGGTTGAATTCCTGCCCTGGGAGCTGGCGGCACGCGGATTGCTGGCTACCGATATCGCCGACAGCCTGCGGCTGGCATTTCGGGATACCTTTGCTGGCAAATCGGATGTTGGCGGCAGTGAGTGGCTGGTGCGCATCTCCGGCACAACTTCAGATCCACAGCAGCTTTCGTCCTTCCAGTTAGCCCCCGCCTCCAGGCCAAATGAACAGATTGCCCTCGACCAGGTGGCCGAAATCCGGCGTGGACGCGAGCAGCCCAAGCAGCTGGTGTCGTTTGCCGGCCAGCCCTCCATAGCCCTTTCAGTCAGCAAGCTTGGTTATACCAATACCTTGCAACTGGTGGATCGGATCAATGCTTACATGGCCGAAAAGAACCAGCAACTGGAGGGAACTGGCATACAACTGGTGCTGGCTGATGACCAGACCAGTACTACCCGGCGGGCCATCAGCATCATGCAGAACAATGCGGCAGTTGGCCTGGTGCTGGTATTGGCTGTCTGCTGGCTGTTCCTGGGGCTGCGTATTGCCGCCATGGTTACACTGGGCATCGTTTTTTCCATTGCCGGTACCTTCCTGATCCTGGACATGACCGGCAACACACTCAATGTGTCTGTGCTGCTGGGCGTGGTCATTGTGCTGGGCATGCTGGTGGATGATGCCGTAGTGGTAGTCGAAGTCATGTATTACCGGCTGCAACGCGGCTCCGGCAGGCTGGAAGCCGCCCTGGACTCACTGGCTGAAGTGGGCCGCCCGGTCACAGCAGCCGTGCTGACCACCATGGCCGCCTTTTTGCCACTGATGCTGTTGCCGGGCATTGTCGGCAAGTTCATGTTTGTGATTCCCTTAGTGGTTACGGTGGGACTCGCGGTTAGTTTGCTTGAAGCTTTCTGGATACTGCCGGCGCATGTCATTGCTTTTAAACACGCGCCGCACAACCCGGACACACTTCACAACTGGCGTGGCCGCTGGACACACTGGATCCGCATAAAGTACACCCGCATGTTGTGCTACGTCATGCGCAGGCCGGTGCAATTCCTCACCGCAGGCCTGCTCAGTTTCGTACTGGCAGCAGCCGCTGTGGCTGCCGGAATGGTACGCATGGATTTCTTCACCGCCGATCCCATGCCGGTGTTCTACGTCAATCTGGACATGCCTCCGGATGCGCCTTTGGAGGAAACCCTGCGCCAGACCGTGCAGGTGGAAAAAGCGGTGCGTGCTCTGATGAGGCCAGAGGAACTGCGCGCAATCACCGCCAATGCCGGTATCAAGTTCACCGATGTAGAGCCACTTTATGGCGATCAGTATGGCCAGCTGCAGGTTTCACTGGGTGAGACTGTCGCCAATGGCCGAACAGTCACTGAAATCATCGACTCCTTGCGTGAACCCCTGCAGCAACTGGCGGTGGATGGAGAAATCAGCTTCCTGGAAATCAGTGGCGGCCCACCGACTCTGCGCGACATCAATGTCAAAGTGCGGGCCGATGATTTTGATGAATTGCGCGCGGCTACCGATGCCATGCTGACAATCGTTCGTAAGCTGCCAGGCACCCGAAACGTTACCGATAATGACGTACCAGGACGTTCCGAGCTGGCTTTGCAACTGGACTACAAGGCCGTGCGCCAGGCAGGACTCAGCCCTGGCCAGGTCGCCCGGCTGTTACGCCTGCATCTCGACGGCGAGATAGTGGCCTTCATGCGCGACCAGGGTGAAAAAGTCGAGCTGCGGGTACGCGGCCTGCCACGCCAGCAACAGGACATCACCGCAGTGCTGAATGAGCCGATCGCACTGCCCGGTGGTGGCAGCACCACTTTTGCCGCCCTGGCACGCCAGGAAACCGGCAAAAGCCGTGGCATGATCCGGCATTTCAATCTGCGTCGTGCCCTGACGGTTGAAGGCGACCTGGATGAAGCCGTTCTGGAGTCCACCGCAGCGGTAGCCTTGATTCAGGCGGAATGGGACAAGATTGCCCAGCAGTTTCCCGGCACCGATCTGGATTTTGGCGGCGCGCTGGATGATATCAAGGAAAGCCTGGACGCCATGCTGGGCCTGTTCCTGATGGGCCTCGGCCTGATCTACCTGATTCTGGCGGCGCAGTTCCGCAGTTACTTCCAGCCTTTGCTGATACTAACTACCGTGCCGATGGCCTTTACCGGCGTGGTTTTTGGCCTGTTGCTTAGCAACAATCCGCTCAGCCTGTACACGCTGTACGGCATCATCGCCCTGACCGGCATTGCGGTGAACAGTGCTATCGTTCTGATCGATGCGGCCAACTCCCGTATTGCTGATGGCATGCGGCCTCTGCACGCCACCATTTACGCAGCACGGCGGCGGGTGATCCCCATTATCATGACCACCACTACCACCATTGCTGGCCTGTTTTCCCTGGCTGTGGGCCTCGGTGGCAAATCGCTGTTGTGGGGCCCGGTCGCCATGAGCATCGTGGCTGGACTGGGTGTGGCTACGGTACTCACTTTGTTCATGGTACCCACTTTGTACCGGGCATTCATGAAGGGGCATGGGCCCGATGATTTTCGCCACAGTCACCATCTGACCTGAAGCTCATGTACATTGATCTTCCATCATCGGCTGCACAGGTAGGGCCAAGGTGAAGCTCAGGAACCTTCTGATAGCCCTGGCCAGTCTTGTTTCTGCCACACTGCTGGGCGGCTGTGCGACCATGTCACCCGCTTACGAACCACCCATCGTGAGCCTGAGCTATTTCCGTCCGGCCCAGGATAACAATGGTTTTGACGTCGGATTGAAAATACTCAATCCCAACCGCGAGCCGCTGAATCTGCAAGGCGTGGTCTATACCATCAGTGTGCAGGGTCAGGACCTCATCAAGGGTGTGGGCAAGGGGTTTGAACCGATTGAAGGCTACAGCGAAGGCGATATTACACTGACGGCAACGCCCAATTTCATCGCCGGCATACGCCTGTTGTCCGAGATGATGAATCAAAGCGAGTCGGCACTGGAGTACGAATTTGAGGCCAAACTGGATGTGGGTGGCCTCTACCCGCGCGTAAAAATAAGCGAATCCGGCAGCTTTAATCTGGGCCAGACTTCGGCCACCAAAAACTGAGGCACTACCAGGGAATATTGCGCCCCTGAGCATGCGTAAAACTGCCCGATTCCGTCAGTTCCAGGCTGTCTATCCGGGCAATGAGATCCCGCACTGCTGCAGCGGCCGTTACATGCCCCTGATTGCCGGTCATGTCGGTCTGCACAAAACCCGGATGTAACAGGAATACACCGATTCCGCGTTCCTTGAGATCCACACTGAGGCTCTTCATGGCCATGTTCACTGCCGCCTTGGACATGCGATAGCCGTAATAGCCGCCCGAGGTATTTTCTTCCACCGAGCCCATGCTGCTGCTGAGGGTGAATACTTTTGAACCCGGCTTGAGGTTCTTTAAAAGAGCAGCGCTTACCCGCAGCGGTGCCACGGCATTGATGCGCCATTGCAGTTCAATGCCATCGAAATCCAGTTGCTGCAGATTATCCCGCAAAAGCACGCCGGCATTATTGATCAGCACATCCAGTTGCACCCCTGAAAGTGTATCGCTCAATCGTGCCACGTCGCCGGCCTCACTGAGGTCTATCCCGTCAATAACTCGCACGCCCAGTTGCTGCAATTCGTCTGAAGATTTACGACACACTGCAATCACCTCGTCACCGCGTGCCGCCAGTTGACGGCAAAACTCCAGACCGATACCGCGGTTGGCCCCACTCACCAGAAATCTGGCCATCTTCTGTCTCCCCATCTTCTGTCCTCTCGAATTCGGCCTAGCCGGTATTCTGAATTCCCAGTGAAATCCCGTTGACCGTGGCCATCAGGGCTTTGAGCAGACGCTCATCCTGCCGCTCACTGGCTCGCCAGCGATGCAACAGATCCACCTGCAACATATGCAGCGGATCCACATAGGGATTACGCAATCGTATGTTGCGTTGCAAGGTAGGCTGATCATCCAGCAGGCTGTTCATCTGCTTTAACTCCAGCACGGCTGTATGTGCGCGTTGGAATTCTTCCTCGATCTGCATGAACAGGAAACGCTGCTCGGGAACCACCAGGGTGGCGTAACGATGGCCTATTCTTAATTCACTCTTGGCCAGCACCATTTCCACATCTTCGATCAGGGCGCGAAGAAAAGGCCATTGTTGCAAACAGCTGCGCAAAGCCTCCATGCCGAATTCCGCGATGGCTTGCTGCAAAGCCGTACCCATGCCAAACACACCGGGCAAGCCTACCCGTGTCTGCGCCCAGGAGAACACCCAGGGTATGGCACGCAGATTGGCGATGCCGGCACCTGAACGACGGGAAGGCGGCCGCGACCCTATAGTCAAACGCTCGATCACATCAATGGGCGTGAAAGCGCGGAAAAAATCCGTAAATTCAGCCTGCTGGTAAACCATCGCCTGGTAGTGCCGGCGGGCCGTTTGCGACAGCATCTGCATCAGTTCAGCGCCGCCTTCGGGTGGCAGCAGCGCGGTGCTGCGTCCTGCAGCCAGTAATTCACTCTCCATGCTGTGCTTCAGCGTGGCGCCCGTCAGCAATTCCAGATTACGCAAGGCAATCGGCCTTACACCGTATTTGCGGTTAATCACCTCGCCTTGTTCGGTCAGCCGCATGTAGCCATTCACCGAGCCTGCAGGGGCGCCGAGTATTCCATTCACCAGGTTACCGCCGCCACGGCTGATGGTTCCGCCGCGGCCGTGAAAGAACACCACGGCCATGCCCTGCGCCTGACCAACATCGACCAACTGGCTCTGTGCCTGCTGCAAGGCCCAGCGGGAGGCAGCTATTCCACTGTCTTTATTGCTGTCGGAATAACCCACCATGATGACCTGCCTGGACTGCAGCTTTTCCAGGTGCCGCCGATACACTTTCTCAGCCAGCAAGGCCGAAAGAATTTCCGGGCCAGCCTGCAGGTCATCAACGGTTTCCAGCAAGGGTGCAATGTCGAGTGCCACTGCGGCGCTGCCGGCATTTTTCTGAACGGCGCCGGCAAGAGCCAGAGCGGTCAATACGTCATCAGCACCCTGGCTCATGCTGATAATGAATAGTCCCGTGGCTGCTTCACCAAACTGCTGACGGGCCTCGCCGAGCACGCGGAAGACTTCCACAGTGCGCTGCATATCAGCGGATCGATGCTCCATTGCGGGAATCGCAGGCCAATCATCCTGTTCCAGCCCTTTTACTAATAGCCGGGTGCGTTCGGCGATACTGCGCTGCAGCCACTGCGGATCATCCAGCCACTCGGCCATGACCTGTCGGTGCAGCACAGCATCCTGGCGCACATCCAGCGTGGCCATATGAAAACCAAAAGTGCGGGCGCGCAATAAGAGACGTTGCACGGCAAACAAGCCAGCATGTTTGCCCTTGTTGTCGTTCAGGCTCTGCTCGATCAGGCTGACGTCAGCAACGAACTCTGCCACCGAGGCATAAGCCATCACGCCTTCATCCAGCGTGTCCTGCAGCCGTGCTATCACAAAGCGCAGCAGGCAGCGATAGGGCATGTCCAGATAGCGGTCGACGATTTTGCCTGCCACTTCCGGCATCCGCTCTGCGTATTGCGTCTGTCGCAGCTGCACTTCTTCGTTCACGGAAATTTCGCTTAGCGATTGGCTGAGAGAACGACTCAATTGATTCAGCTCAGGAATGTAGCGGCGGATAATGGCTTTACGCTGCATGCGCAGGGTATCCAGTATCGTGCCTGCGTGGACGTTGGGATTACCGTCCATATCGCCGCCCACCCAGGAGCCGAAACGCAGGATCAATCGCTGTGGCGCGCAGCAGCTGACAGCCCCGCTAACAAACTCAGGGCCATAGTGCTTTTCCACCGCCTCATTGAGGCTTTCATAAAACACCGGCACCACCCGGTAGAGAATATCCGTGATGTAGAACAGGATATTGTCCAGCTCATCCGCCACAGTTGGGCGGCTGTGGGACACCAGCCGGGTTTGCCAGGCCGAACTGATGGCGCTGAGCATGCGCTGCTCGCTGATGGTTTCCTCTTCCGGAGTCAGCTCGGGGTTGAGCCGGTCCACCAGTCGCAACACAATTTCGTACTCCTTTTCCTGCAGAGTACGGCGGGTGGCTTCGGTGGGATGGGCGGTAAATACCGGCTGTATGCTGAGCCTGGCCAATGTTTGCTGCAGTTGGGCCAGGCTCACTCCGGCGGTTTTCAGAGAGCCTATGACTTCATCCAGGCTGCCGCGTTGTGCGGCACTACGGGCCCGCTGGTAATTGCGACGACGGCGTATGCGGTGGACTTTTTCAGCCAGGTTGACAGTACGCATGTAAGCTGAAAAGGCATGTATCACCTGATCCACTTCATCGGCCTGCAACTGCCCCAGCACTTGCTCCAGCCCTGCGCCGGAACGGTCGTCACGCTCACGGTCGACAATGGCAGCCCGGCGTACCTGTTCCACCCGTTGCAACAGGCTCTGGCCGCCCTGCTCCACCAGCATACGGCCTACCAGCGAGCCCAGCAGGCTGACATCAGCCCGCAGTGGCCGGTCTTTTTCGGGCAAATCAACAATGCGAATTTCTTCCATTACCCGCCTTAAACCATGCGTACCCGAATCACTCCATCGGCCTCTGCGATGGCCTGCAGAATCGCAGTTTCCGGTGGCGTTTCCACATCGATGATGTTGTAGGCCAGATCACCCCGGCTTTTGTTCACCATATCGAGTACATTGATATCGTGATCGGCCAGCACCGACAATACACCACCCAGTACGCGTGGCACATTGTCGTTGGAAAAGGTGATACGGAATCCGCCATTGCGGCGCATGCGGGTTTGCGGGAAGTTTACTGAATTGACGATGTTGCCGTTTTCCAGAAAATCCACCAGCTGCTCAGCGGCCATCACGGCACAATTTTCTTCCGCTTCTGCGGTGCTGGCACCGATGTGCGGCAGCAATAACACATCATCGCGGCCGAGCAGTTCGGGAACCGGAAAATCGGTCACATAGCTTGACAATGTTCCCTGGTCCAGAGCCGCCAGCACAGCTTCCGCGTCGACCACTTCCTCGCGGGCGAAGTTAAGCAGACGCGCGCCATGGCGGACTTGCTGCAGAGTTTCGGCGTTCAGCAAATGGCGGGTTTGTGCCATCGCAGGCACATGCAGGCTGATAAAGTCCGCCGTTGCCAGCAATGCTTCAAGACTGTCCATCTTCTCCACCCGGCTGGACAAACGCCAGGCCGATTCCACCGAAATGGCCGGGTCAAAACCAGCCACGTACATGCCCAGTTCCAGCGCCATATTGGCCACCAGCGAACCGATTGCGCCCAGGCCTATAACCCCCAGGGTTTTACCGGCTATTTCACTACCGGCGAAGCGCTTTTTCTCTTGTTCCAGGCGTGCAGCCAGCTGTTGCGGATCGCTTATGCCCTGCAGCGACTGCACATAGTTCATGCCACCGAGGATATTGCGGGAACTGAGCAGCAGGCCGGCCGCCACCAGCTCTTTGACTGCATTGGCATTGGCGCCGGGGGTGTTGAAAACAACCACTCCGAGCTTACCCAGTTCAGCCACCGGAATGTTATTGACTCCCGCACCCGCTCGCGCCACCGCCAGCAGACTGGGCTCCAGGTTCGCCCCATGCAATGAATGAGATCGTAGCAACACGGCATGCGGCTCCGTAATATCGGCGCCCAACTCGAATCGTCCAGACGGAAATGCCTCGAGGCCACGACTGGCGATGCTGTTGAATGTTTTGATTCGGAACATCAGGCTATGTCCCCTGATACTTTTGCAATGCCCCAGTCCAGCCAGGGCAGCAGCTTTTGCAAATCCCCGGACTCAACCGTTGCACCACACCAGATGCGCAGGCCTGCAGGCGCGTCACGATAAGCACCGATGTCAAAAGCCACTGCCTCAGCCTCGAGCAATTTCACCAGGCTTTTGACCTGGGCTTCCGGTAAATCCAGTGTCAGGCAGACACTGGTATTGGAGCGTTGTTCTGGCAACTTCGCCAGAAAGTGCACTTCATCCCGTTGTTCGACCCAGCCCTGCATTACAGCCAGGTTGCGCTGGGAGCGGGCCATGGTTTCGGCCATGCCACCGATGGATTCCACCCAGTCCAGTGCATCCAGGTAATCCGCCACACACAACATGGATGGGGTGTTGATGGTGGAGCCGGTAAAAATTTCTTCCAGCAGTTTGCCGCCTTTGGTCAGGCGGAAAATTTTCGGCAGGGGCCAGGGCGGTGTGTAGCTTTCCAGCCGTTCCACAGCCCGTGGACTGAGTATCAGCATGCCATGCGCGCCCTCACCACCCAGCACTTTCTGCCAGGAATAAGTCACCACATCCAGTTTGTCCCAGGGCAGGTCCATGGCAAATATGGCTGAAGTGGCGTCGCAGAAAGTCAGGCCTTCGCGCTGCGAACTGATCCATTCACCATTCGGCACTTTGACCCCCGAAGTGGTGCCGTTCCAGGTGAAGACGATGTCATGTGCAGAGTTCGCCTGGCTGAGATCCGGCAATTCGCCATAAGGTGCTGAAAACGTGCGCACGTCTTTGAGCTTGAGTTGCTTCGCGATATCACTGCTCCAGCCCTCACCGAAGGATTCCCAGTGAAACACGTCCACCGGCCGTGGCCCCAGCATGGCCCACATAGCCATCTCAAAGGCCCCGGTATCTGATGCCGGCACCACGCCCACGCGATAGCCCGGGGGCAAGCCCAATAATTCAGCTGTCTGGCTGCAGACCTTGCCCAATACCGCTTTACCCAGTGCCGAACGATGCGAACGGCCCAGGGTAGACAGTTGCAGTGCGGCCACATCGTAACCTGGCCGTTTGGCACAGGGCCCGGAAGAAAAATTCCCGCAAGCCGGTTTGACCACAGGTTTTACAACAGCATGCATAGCGCTGACTCTCCTACAATTCCGGTACACAAGATCAATTGCCAATCAAATACACGATCAAATACACGATCAAACTCACGATCAGGCAAAGTAAAAACAGGCTGGGCATTATCTGTGTGACAGCAGGCGGGCACAACCGCAATTCGCTCATCTGCTATCATAAACCGGAACAGCGCCGGTGATTTGATACTCATGGCAAGCCTGGGTTTGAACAGCAATGCAAAGCGCGCGAATACCGCCAGACGGGAACGGCTTTGCTTACAACCTTCGCGCCCCCTGCAGGCTGTTCTGGCTCTTCTTGCGATTCCCCTTTTGCTACTCGGCGCTTGTGCCAGTAATCCAGTTTACCTGAACGCACCTCCTGAACTGGAAGGTCACGTGGTACCCAAGGTTGCAGAGCCTGATTTCACCCGGATCAGCCCGGCTATGCTGGAATTCCTCGATCAACACGTGGTGCAGAACCGCGGCAAGGACCAGACCGCCTGGAGCCTGGTATGGGCTGCCACCGATCAGAGTATCCGTCGTTTTGATTACCGTCCGGATATGACTCTGCCACCGGTGGAAGCTTTTGACCGTAAAACCGGTAACTGCCTGTCCTTTTCATCCATGTTCATGCTGATGGCACGCCATCTCGGATTGAATGCCTGGTACCAGGAGGTGGAAGTACCGCAGCAATGGAGCCATTCCAAGGACACTCTTTTGGTCAGTATGCATGTCAATGTTGTGCTTGAAAGTGATCATGGCGCTGGCTCATGGGTGGTTGATGTCAGCGGCGTGGGCAATTCGCGCTCGCGCCTGCAGCGCCGTATCAAAGACAGCGTGGTGCTGGCCCAGTACTACAATAACCACGGTGCCGAGGCGCTCACTGAGGGTGACCTGGGAACAGCCTATGCCTGGTTCAGAAAAGCCATAGATATCGAACCCGGATTGCACTACCTGTGGTCCAATCTGGGTGTGGTATTCAGCCGCAATGAGCAACTGGATGATGCCACCCGGTCTTACCTCACGGCATTGCAACTGGATTCCGGCAGCACCATGGCAGCCAACAACCTGCACATGATTTATGAGAAAACCGGCAATCTGCAGGCCGCTGCCGAGCTGCAGAAGCGCGTTGATAAAAACCGCCGCAAGAATCCTTACTACCTGTCTTATCTTTCGGAACTGGCTCTCGAAGAAGGTCGCCTGGATGAGTCCCTTGAACTGGCTGAACGTGCAGTAAAACTGCAACAGAATGAGTTCCGCTTTCATTACCAGCTGGCCCGTGCCCTGGCGCGCGACGGCAAATTGGCAGAGGCTGAAGCCAGCCTTCAGCGAGCCATGGAACTTGCCCCTGCCGACCTGGCCGCAAGCATGGCGCAGCTGGAGCAGGTCGAACAACTGGAACAGTTACCCGAACTGCCCTGAAGACAACAGGGCTCAGTTATTGCAGTGGTGGAGACATTCGCCCAGACGCTCGAATAGCGTGTCTATCACCCGCGCATGAGAACACTCGCTGACGCCATTGCCCATCACCACGACTTCGGCGGTGAGAACCATCACACCGCGACTCTGCTGCTGCAACACCCGGTTGGTGGGCAATTCAACTTCGCTCAAACCCTATTTGCCATTCTCAGTCAGCCAGCATGAATTCTCGTATGGCGAAAAACGGCGGTGAACCGGCACCCACCAGCTTTTCGTTGAAATCCTTGTAACGGAAACTCTCACCCTTCATGGCTTTGTACTCTTCGAGAATGTCGACTATGGCCAGGTAGCCAGCGAAATAGCTGGTGAGCTGCACCGAGCTCAGTTCCGCACGGACGATTTTTCCCTGCGCTTCGCCCTCTTCCTGGTAGCCCTGTTCCACCATCAGTTTGACGGCGTCTTCCTTGGACCATTGGGTGCGGTGCAGGCGTATGTCGATGATGGCATTGAGCAGGGAACGGATGATCAGCTTGTTGTCCACCATGCTTTGCAATTGATGGCCCCAGGGATCATCCGGATAAACGGTGAAGCCCTGCTCCACCATCTGCGTGGCAATGTAGGAAGCCCAGCCCTCTACCATAGGGCCATTCCAGAACACCCTTGGAATGATGCGCTCGGAGCGGTTGGAATATTCCAGCTGCACGAAATGCCCGGGCACGCCTTCATGGATGTAAACCATGGCCAGCGCCGGGCGATTGTATTCCTTGAGATAGCTGTCAGAACCCTTGAGTAGTTCCAGATCCCAGAACCATACGGATTCGAGTTCCGGCTCAAACGGTGGCGCCGTCTGGATCATGGCTACGGCATTGCCAGCGAGATGTGGAGGCACGGGCTCGATGCGCAGCTTGGAAGCCGGTGGCAGCTCCATCAGGTTCTGCTCGCGAACGAAGCTGATAATTGAATCGGCCATGGCATAACTGTCGGCAATCAGGCTTTCCGGTGTGGAGCGATCTTCAGCCAGCTTGGCAAAAATATTCCGCACCACCTGTTGGTCTTCCAGCGTTTCAGCTTTCTGTATGGTGCCGGCAGCGATCTCAGCTGCGAGGTATTGATCGTGAATCTCGCGACCAGTGCTGACCAGCTCATCGCCGGTGATCGCCAGCCAGCCTTCTGCCACCGCCAGGAGTTTTTCCGCATCCAGCGGATAATCCATCTGCAGGGCATATTTCTGGTCGTACAGTTCCTTGCCCAGGCGCCAGTCTTTGTTGGGGCGCGGTGTGATGTTTTCTTCGAACCAGGCGGCGAAGCTATTCAGGCTCTTCACCGCTTCAGCGCAGGAGGCGGTGATGGCGGCTTGCTGTTCTTCGCTCAAGTTTGAAGTCACCAGCAGCCCAGGCATGGTCTTGTCATACAGCCCACCTTCCTGTTGCATGCCAGCGAGGCGCAGCAGGCTGTATTTCTTCTCCAGTTCGGTAGCTTGCACACTCTGGGGTTCTAACTGGCCCTTTAGCTGCTGCAGGAAACCCGGCGTGGCTGCGCAGCGGGAACCGAAACTCTGCAGGCGTTGTTCCAGTGGCGCGTAATCCCGGAGCAACAGGCTGGACATGGATTCGCCCAGTGAAGTGACCCAATTCAGGGGATTCTGCAAGGCAGCCAACTGGTCCACCGCGAACTGGTCCAGCTTGACGCGTTGCGTGAGGATGTGCAGGTCGATCTGGTCGGGGCGGCTGAGTTTGTCCGTGTTGATGGCTTGCAAACGCTGCAGGAAAGCTACCCTTGTCTGTGCGAATTCGGCCAGCGATGCAGCAGAAATGTCCGGCAGGCGATCATCATAATAAGCGGGCATATCAGCCTTGCCATGAATACCAAACGTGCCGCTGGCGCTGGGATCTTCTTCCAGCAGGAATTCAATGTACAGGCGACCCAGCTGGTCGATGCTGGATTCGGCTTGTGTGCGCTGTAGCCATTCGTCGGTAGAAAATTCACTGGCCAGCAGAGGCGCTGTCAGCAAAACCAAAAAAAGAGAGCAAAGCAATCTGCCTGGAGATCTGAAAGACATGAAATTACTCCGGATTTGTGCGGTCCGGCAGGATACCTAAGCTGGTCGACTGAAACCAGTCCCGGAAGTCAGGGTGGACCAGATCGGAAAAATGAGACTTTTGCTGGGCGACCGGGTAATCGGCTTGGGATCACCATCGCTGCTCAAGTCGCAAGCCCACGACAGCATACCGGTGAAATCGAGGACGCGGGTTCAATTTCTTGTTTTTTGCAAGGCGTCAATCAGCTGCTTCTGGTGGTCTGGTTGCGAAGCCTTGATCGCCGCATGGATGATCGTAACAAACTCTTCATTTTCGTTTTTTGCGTATCCTTCCTTCACAAAATTCCACCAGGAACGCGCAAATTCGTTGCCGAAATATGAAGGTGCCAGGAAATCCACAGACACCTTCCAATGTGAGGTTCGAATTCCTGCCTCATAATTGGCTTTGGCTGTCTGAATCTGGTCCAGAATACCGGTGTAATAGGCATCCAACTCCAAAATCTCAGCCGGTGTGAGTTCGTTTGGGGCATAAATCGACTTCGTCAGAACCTCCGAAAAGTTCTCACTTTGTCGAGTCGAGTCCATATTTCGCCAACCCGACGAATACTCTGCCCGTGCCTGTGCAGAAGCAATACTGGTAGCCTGATTGATCTGATAAGCAACCAACAACAGGCCGGCTACTACCGAAATTATTCCCCTAGTCTCAATAATATCCCTGGTACTAATTGACATTCAGGCCTGCTGAGTTAATGCATTATGGCGGGTGCCCACGACGTCCTGCATTGGCTGTGGTTTACGGTCGCTCCTTGTAACGACCTTTCTGAGTCAAGCGTCCGGAATGACGGTGAAATTGGGTTCGGAAGCACGGCGGAAGCGGCCTGGAAAGATTGTTAAAATATATTGGTTATCTATATGTATTTAATAGATATTCAGTAGATTTATGCGCCATAACACTATATATTATTACAGTACTTATTTGACCGTCTGGAAAAAGGAATTCAGCCATGTCTCAAACACCCAATCACACCGTTTCCCAGTTCAAATCAGGATCAGTCCAGGCTGAGTTGGCAGGGCAACTTGCGGCACGACAACTGCACAAGGAACTGCTGGGCGATCAGATTACGGAGCTGGCAGCGCATATTCATGCGGCCACTTTTCGCTTGCTGGAATTGATTCGGGAGTTTGATTCTTGCGAGGGCTGGGCGGGTGAAGGTGTGCTGTCTTGTGCTCATTGGCTGAACTGGAAATGTGGCATGGCTCTGGGTGTCGCGCGGGAGAAAGTGCGGGTGGCCCACACCTTGAAGGGGCTGCCCAAAATCAGCCAGACATTCCGCAAAGGCAAAATCAGTTTTTCAAAAGTTCGTGCCATTACCCGTGTGGCAACACGGAAGAACGAAAAATACCTGTTGATGATTGCTCATTTCGGCACGGCCAGCCACGTTGAGCGTCTGGTGCGGAACTATCGTTCGGTGAAACGCAATGAAGCGCTGGAGAACGCGAAGGAAAAACATTTGCAGCGGGAACTGAGTTGGTTTGAGGATGATGATGGTTATTGGGTCATTCGTGGTCGCCTGCCGCCGGAATCCGGTGCCGTGGTGGCACAGATGTTGGAACAGGCCATGGAAGAACAATTCCAGGAGCTGCGGGACGTTCCCCCGGGAATTTCAGAAACAAGTGTTGAATCAACGGTTGGGTCAATGCCCGGACCAACGGCTGAATCCACGGGTGAACCCACTCAGGTATCAGCATCTGAATCAGAGCCGGATGAAATACGTTCCCGGCCAGAACCGATTGCCTGGCGGCGCGCTGATGCGCTGGTGCGCTTGGCTCAGGGGTTTCGCAAGACGAATGCATCGTGCAGTTCGGAGAAATATCTGGTGCATATTCACACGGATATGGAGACGCTCAAGCAGGACG
>JANOGQ010000613.1:0-3573 GCA_031406105.1 Lysobacterales bacterium
GGACCCAGGATCTCGGCGATGCCGTCCTTGGGCAGCAGGCCGAAGTCATGGAAACGGTCCAGAAGATGCGCAACCTGGCCTACGAGTCCGGTAACCTCGAGACCTCGGAACAGCAGGTTGTCACCGCGCAGCCCGACAAGATCATCGTGATTGAGTCTGCGGCACCCGAAGTCATCTACGTGCCGACCTACTCGTCGACCGTTGTCTATGGTTCGAGCTGGGGTTATCCCAGTTATTACTATCCCCCGATGTACCCGTATTACCCACCCGGCTACGGCCTGATCTCGTTCGGTGTCGGCATGGCCATCGGCGGCGCGATCTGGGGCGATTGCAACTGGGGCGGCAACGACATCGACATCGATATCGACCGTTACAACGAATTCAACCGTAACACCAATATCGATGGCGACCGTAACAA
The DNA here is from genome assembly GCA_031406105.1 of Lysobacterales bacterium. GTDB lineage: Bacteria > Pseudomonadota > Gammaproteobacteria > Xanthomonadales > SZUA-36 > JAWXBM01. The sequence goes on from JANOGQ010000613.1 coordinate 419, forward strand.
CTTCAACGGTGGAGAAGGTGGAGGCCGTGGCGGTGACAAGTCGGGCTGGCAGCACGATAGCAGCCACCGAAAAGGGGTGAACTACAAGAATCCACAAACGGCCCAGAAATTCGGTGCCAGCGGGGGCTCAGACCGTGTGAGCCGTGACCAGGCACGTGGCCGGACATCAACCGACGCCGCGGGTGGGCGGCAGAGTGCCGGCACCGCCCAGGCGAAGGATCGCAGCGCCGCTTCGAACAAAGCACGAACACCACAATCCGACCGTGCCGGGGCGTCAGATGTAAACCGCAGTTCGACGCAGCCAAAGCGCAGCGGCGATTACCAATCCAACCGCAGTGCTTCGCAGGCTGGCAGCAACCGCAGCAACTCGGCATACAGTGGTTCACGCAGCCCTTCGTCCGATCGGGACTACAGCTCGCGTGGTGCATCCAGCCGTGGGGCGGCCTCCTACGGTGGTTCACACGGCGGTGCTTCACGAGGCGGCGGCGCAAGACGGCGCTAAAGAGAGATGAAAACAATGAATTCACATACCCAATGGATGTTTCGTGGCATTGCCTTGACCGCCCTGTTGCTGATCCTGTTGGGCTGCGCGCCCAAGGATCCCGGCCTGTTTGAAACCCCCGAAGCAGCCGTACAGGCTGTGTTTGAATTGATCGGACAGGGCGACCCAGCACGCACTGAGGCGATTTTTGGCCTTGGCAGTGCTGACCTTTTCAAGTCGGGAGATGATGATGCCGACCGGGAAGATGGCGAATACGTCAAAGGCCTGATCCAGGCTGGCGTCGCCTTCGAAGATTTCGACGACAAAACGAAAATCGCGTTGCTGGGCGAAGATGAGTGGCCCTTGCCGATTCCACTGGTACGAGAGGAAGGGGGCTGGCGTTTCGACAGTGCAGCCGGCCGCGAGGAATTGCTGAATCGGCGCATTGGCCGCAACGAATTGTGGGTGCTTACTGCCATGCACGAAGTCGTTGATGCCCAGCGCGAGTACCGCGCCGAATCCCGCGATGGCAACCCGCCTGCTTTCGCGCAGAAATTCCGCAGCAGTGAGGGCAAGCGCGATGGCTTGTATTGGCCTTCAGAAGATGAGGCGGATCTGAGCCCTCTGGGTGACTTGCTGGCCGAATCCGAGGGCTGGAGCGCCGAGCCGCATCCCTTCCATGGCTACTATTTCCGTATCCTGACCAGTCAGGGTGACAGCGCACCCGGGGGTGCCAGGAGTTACCTGGACGAAGCCGGCTTGATGACCGGTGGTTTTGCCGTGCTGGCCTGGCCGGCGAAGTACGGTAATTCAGGTGTGATGACCTTCATCACCAATCATCATGGCCTGGTGTTCGAGAAGGATCTGGGTGCTGAAACCGAACAGGCGATAAGCACGATCCAGAACTACGATCCGGATGAAACCTGGACACCCACTGGCGATGAAATTACGGAGAGTGATGCGGAGTAACACCTGACAAGAGGAGCTGGAGGTAAAGTCGTGAGCGACCTCACACCACTAGCCAACTCCGGTAACCCCTTGCCTTCAAAAACTACGGCCGCCAGCGGCTGGCGCAAGTGGCTGCCGGGGCTGGATACGCTGACTCATTACCAGCTTTCCTGGTTGCCGCGAGACCTGGCGGCCGGCCTTGTCCTCACGACCATGCTGGTGCCGGTCGGAATCGCCTACGCAGTGGCTTCGGGCGTTCCGGGTATCTACGGCCTCTACGCCACCATCGTGCCCTTGCTCGCTTATGCCCTGTTCGGACCCAGCCGAATCCTGGTGCTGGGTCCGGATTCTTCCCTGGCAGCGGTGATCCTGGCAGTGGTGTTGCCGCTGTCGGCCGGAGACCCTATGCGCGCCGTGGCCGTGGCCAGCCTGATGGCAGTGGTATCGGGCCTGGTTTGCATCCTGGCCGGCATGTTCAAACTGGGCTTCATCACGGAACTACTCTCCAAGCCCATTCGCTACGGCTACATGAACGGCATTGCGCTGGTGGTACTGATCAGCCAGTTGCCCAAGCTGTTCGGGTTCTCTATTGAAAGCACCGGACCAGTGTTGGACGTGATCGCAATTACCCGGGCGGTGCTCGATGGCAAGACCAACTGGACCGCGTTTGCCATCGGCGCGAGCGCCCTGGCCATGATTCTGCTGCTCAAACGCTATCAGCGTTTACCCACCATCCTGGTAGCGGTAGTGGGCGCAACCCTGCTGGTGGGCTTTCTCGATCTGGGCACTGTCGCAGGCGTAAAGACGCTCGGGGAGCTCCCGCAGGGTCTGCCATCATTTGCTATTCCCTGGATAGGGTTTGCCGACCTTGGTGCGGTGGTGATCGGTGGTTGTGCCGTTGCACTGGTGTCTTTTGCCGACACCAGCGTATTGTCGCGCACCTATGCTGTCAGGACCAAAACCCATGTCGACCCGAATCAGGAAATGGTCGGACTGGGCGCAGCCAACCTGGCGGCCGGATTTTTCCAGGGTTTCCCGATCAGCAGCAGTTCATCGCGCACTCCGGTTGCCGAGGCGGCCGGTGCCCACACCCAGCTCACGGGCGTGGTTGGTGCGCTGGCGGTAGCGCTGCTGTTGGTAGCGGCACCCGATTTGTTGCGCAACCTGCCCACCAGCGTACTGGCCGCGGTGGTGATCGCTTCGGCCATCGGGCTGTTCGAGATCAGTGATCTGCGCCGTATCTGGCGCATCCAGCGTTGGGAGTTCTGGCTGTCGATCGTGTGCCTGGTGGGCGTGGCAACCCTGGGTGCAATTCCCGGCATTGGATTAGCCATCGTCTTGGCCGTTATTGAATTCCTGTGGGACGGATGGCGTCCGCATTCTGCGGTGCTCGGGCGAGCGGAGGGGGTTCGCGGCTTCCATGACATCACGAGATATCCCGATGCCACACAGGCTGGAGGGCTGGTCATTTTCCGCTGGGATGCGCCCTTGTTTTTCGCCAATGCCGAGCTTTTCCATCAGCGCGTGCTGCAGGCCGTTGCCAACTCGGCAACGCCGGTGCGGCGAGTGCTGGTGGCGGCGGAGCCAGTGACCAGCATCGACGTGACGTCGGCGGACGTGCTGTCCGAACTGCAGCGAAAACTGCGGGACGCCGGAATTGAGTTGCACTTCGCCGAAGTGAAGGATCCGGTGAAGGACAAGCTGCGGCGCTTCGGCCTGTTCGAAC
>JANOGQ010000629.1:0-2842 GCA_031406105.1 Lysobacterales bacterium
ATGTGCTGGAGCTGTTGAACTTGCTCAATGCCTCAGCCCAGTTCAGCGTCTTGCGTAGAAAGTGCTGCCCCGGCAAGAGCTGCAAAGCCGGCAGCATTTCGTCCTTGCGTTCATGCTTCATCTTACCCAGGAAGGCCCAGCAATTCTGTCGTTTCGAAGCCGCTGTGCCCATGCCTTTGCGGTTTTCAAACCCCACTCCAAAACCCAATGGCAGCTGCAGCAGATTGATGTTCTCGCAGCCTGAAAACAATGCCGAGCCATTGCGGATGACCAGGTCGCAATGCTCATAAACACCGCTTCCCACTTGCAGGTATTCATCGCTCATGTGATACAGCACGCGCGGCCGCGGCAGGCTCTGCAGATAGTTGGCAAGGTCCTCTGCCGACGTCAGGTTCGGGCTGGAGGCGCAAACAAGGGGATTCCGCTGCTGCTGGCTGCGCAAGGGCTTATCAGCATAATCAATGAACTCAGCTGTGATGGGCACACCCGCAAACAGGTAGCGAAACCAGTCTCGCTCTATGCACTGGCTGCGCTGTTGGGGGTCGAGCAGCCAGATGAGGTTCCAGCCTTGGGTGGTATTCATGTTTGCTGATTCAGATCTCGATGGCTTCCTGGGTAGAATTGTAGCTGACCCACGCTGGCTAGTTGTCCATGCGATCCCGTATTGTCAGATTGTGAACAACAATGGAGCTATCCATGGATTCGCCCCACCAATTCGGAATTGGAGTCTCTGGCGCGATGGCAATGCCAAGTTCTTCGTTCTCTTCGGTGAGCGAAAAAACGCTTCCGCTGAAACGCTTTTCAGCGCTTTGAGGAATCCGCTTGCCATCAGGGTTTGCGAATTCGATATCACCCTCAGCGCTTCGTTGCAGACCGAAGCCACCCTCGTGAACCAAACGATGATGGTGCCGGCAAAGTAATACAAGATTGCTGATATGGGTTTCGCCACCATCGGCCCAATGGCGGATGTGGTGTGCGTCTACAAAACGGGTACAGCTGCAGCCCGGAAAGCGGCAACCCCGATCTCTGCGTTGCAAAGCCCGACGCATGGCCGGCGGCACGGTGCGTGTCTTGCGACTCACGGCCAGAGGTTCCGCACCGATGATTGCGACTCCCATGTGGTCCAGCCAGTTGATCACGCCGCAATCGCAGGCCAGGCGGCGGGACGTTTCAGCTGAAACGTTTTCTGACCCCTCCAGCTCAGATTCAGCTCCTTTTCCATCTGCGCGCAGGGTTTCAAAATCGGTATGAAGGTTAATAACAAAGCGGTCATTATTGGAAAGCTGGACTGAGGGCGAATGTGCGGCCCATTCCGCAGCAATGCGGACGAGGGCATCCGCACGCCTCGAAGCAAATGGGTGTGGATGCTTCCCGACTGGGTCGGGCTTTTCAAATTCGGACGTTTCAGCTGAAACGATTTTCTGCTCAAGAAAAGTCGTTTCCATCATCGTAGCGATTGCGCTCTGAATCAGGGCGCCCTGTTCCGAAGTGAATCGGGCCTTCAGAACCAGGCAACCCTCATCATCAGTGTGCCATTGCAGTTCTCGCAGGTCGTGCCTGCGATTTTCTTTTTGTAGCAACTCAAACCGCTTTTCACGACGCCAGGCATACACCGCCTGTTCGACATGAAAGGCTGTTCCGTTGAACGCAATGTCTATCAGCACATCTTCGTTACCGGGTGTTGCCACACGGGTAATGGCACGAGCCTTGGAATAACTCAATCGCCCTTCATGGAAGGCTGCAGAAGTTTGCGGCAAATCTTTCAGTGCCAGTGCCACTCTTACCTTTTCTCGTGCCGTGGCCAGGCTCATGCCGCATTTCCAGTTTAGCCAATGCGCCAGCGATTTAATGCCTTCCCCTTTCCAGCCTTCACACTCGTCAAATTCGCGCAGCAATTCAAGCCAACGAAACATGGCTGCATCGATATGTGCAGCCAGGGTTGTGATGTCGTCTTCCAGCTGCTTTACCCGGTTCTGGTGGGCGGCGGCGTCGGCTTTGAACTTGGATTTGAAAGCAATCAAGCTAGAGTTGGATGGGTGAGTTGAGTGAGTTAAATCAGTCATGATTCGATTCTCAAATAAGCTGTTCAAACGTACAGTAATTATAGGTCAAAGGATGGTTAAAAACGATTAAATATCATATGTTTGCGACGAATGGATAGAACTAAAAATTCTGACAAAATGGAATAGTGGCGGAGCGCATTTTCATCAGCACAATGCGGCCACGGATGCACTTTGCAATCGTTCTTCAGGGATTAACTTTAAAAGTCCAGGAGGTGTACGAACTAGCTTTCCAAGAACGGTATGGGCCGCGTTCGGCGGTCAAGTACCGGTTGTCTTCAAGATGACTTTCGCAGCGTTATACCCAGGCGCCCCAGTTACTCCACCACCCGGATGGGTTCCCGCACCGCACAGAAACAGATTCCTGATTGGGGTAGCGTAGTGCGCCCAGCCCGGCAATGGGCGCATAAAGAACAGCTGGTCCAGGCGGATATCGCCGTGGAAAATATTGCCTTCGGTGATGCCGAAGCGATGCTCGAGATCGAGTGGAGTGATGATGTCCACACCCACCACTGCATCGGGGACGTTCGGCGCGTAACGGCCGATGATTTCAATAACGCGCCGGCCCAGGGTTTCCCGTTGCGCATTCCAGTCCGTACCTTCGAGGTGATAGGGCACGTATTGCACGAAGCTGGTCAAAACGTGGTGGCCGGGTCTGGCCAATTCAGGATCAATGGCGGAAGCCTGGATGCAGTCTACCCACAGGTCTTCGGAAAGCCGGCCTTGCTGGCAATCGTTGTAACAGTTTTGTGCGGCTGCAAAAGTGGGGACCAGGGTGTACA
>JANOGQ010000651.1:0-2116 GCA_031406105.1 Lysobacterales bacterium
GCATCGCCCGGCGGCTGGTGGTGGAGGACTTCGGGCGTTTCGACCTGATCATCACCATGGATGAAGATAATTTCGATGAGGCCATGGCTTTGCGGCCCGGCAAGGGCGCACAGGTAGTGCGCATGGTGGATTACTGCGAGATCAGCGATGTGGATGAAGTGCCCGATCCCTACTACGGGGGTGAAGAAGGATTCCACACGGTCATCGATATTCTTGAAGACGGCTGCTTCAATCTTTTAAAGCGTTGCGCCAGTATCTGACTTCAGTAAACGGGCAAATTCGAGTTTAAAGCAGTCTTACCTTGTAATTATGGAATATAGTGCCATAATTGCAAGGATGATTAAGCGCCAAACCACAGCCATTGTCCGCGCGCGCTTGGACCAGTTCCCGGCTGTCGCTCTGTTGGGGCCGCGTCAGGTGGGCAAAACAACACTGGCAGAGCGAATCGCCGAAGAGCAGCCCAGTGTCTATCTTGATCTCGAAAGTGCTTCGGATCGTTCGAAATTGACTGACGCTGCGCTTTACCTGTCCGCTCACGAAGACAAGCTCGTGATCCTGGACGAAGTCCAACGCATGCCAGAGTTGTTCCAGGTGTTGCGCGGACTCATTGACCAGGGCCGCAGTCGCGACCACCGAACAGGGCGCTTCCTGCTGCTGGGCTCGGCCTCCATCGAACTGCTCAAACAATCGGGTGAAACTCTGGCCGGACGTATCGCCTATGTCGAGTTGGGACCTTTTAATGTACTTGAAGTTGAAGCAACCGCGCGTGACAAGCTTTGGGTGAGAGGTGGGTTCCCGGACAGCTTTCTGGCCGCAAGCGATGATGCCAGCGCCATCTGGCGTGAGAATTTCATCCGCACTTATCTGGAGCGCGATATTCCGCAGCTGGGGCCCCGCATACCCGCAGAAACGCTGCGCCGTTTCTGGACAATGCTGGCCCATGTGCAGGGAGGCATGCTGAACGCCGCACAAATTGCGAGAGGGTTGGGTGTGGATGGCAAGACCATCGCACGCTATCTTGATCTGCTGGTCGATTTACTCGTGGTCCGCCGACTGCAGCCCTTGCATAAGAATGTGGGCAAACGGCTGGTGAAGTCGCCAAAAGTTTTTGTTCGCGACAGCGGAATTGTCCACGCCTTGCTTGGCCTGGATAATCGCGAATCGGTATTGGGGCATCCGGTGGCCGGAGGGAGCTGGGAAGGGTTCGTGATTGAAAGCCTGCTGAGCGCAGCGCCGGCTCGAACCGTTGCAGGATTTTATCGCACCTCGGCTGGCGCGGAAATTGACCTCGTGCTCCAGCTACCCGGGGGAGAGGTGTGGGCCATAGAAATCAAGCGTGGCCTCGCACCAAAACTGGACAAGGGTTTCCATCACGCCAGAGAAGACTTGCAACCGCAACGTGCATTCGTCGTGTATTCAGGAGAAGAACGATATCCGCGAGGTGAAGAAGTTGAAGTGATTGGCCTGACCGAACTTGCGTCCTTGCTTCAAACTTTTGCACCATAGCGGTAGTGGCCGCCAGCTTATCCTTCGCCATGTGCAGAGCTGATCAGATGCGGAATGGGTCTGCTGAATGGCAAACACGGCAAATTTTCAAAAGCCTGTTTCAGCCCTTCCTGCCAGGCCAGGCATAACTGGTGCAAGTAGGGGTTGTCTTCGGTCAGGACCAGAGGCTTTTCGAGTCGTAAGGATCCCGCGGTGTAAGTCAGCAGTTCCAGTGGAGGCCCTGCCGTCGCATTGCTGCGCATGGTCGAATCCATGCGCAGCCAGCAAGCTGGTTCATTCGAACCCGTCGGCAAAAACCACTTCGAGCTGCCCACAACCGCCCAGGCCAACGGACAGGAAGCTTACGGTCCCTGCCGCACTCGCAAAATCCTGTCTGCCGTCCTCGTTGAAGTCACCTACAGCTATGGCGCGGGGACTGGTTCCCACGGCGGATCCGCCAGCTTCAACAAAGGCTCCCGAACCGTTCCCCAAGCGAAAGATCATAAAACTGGCGCCTTCGGCAACTACACGGCCAGCCCGAAGATGACCTGGACTAACATCATCTGGATCCAGAATTTGGCACTACGCTGCATGCTGTTCACCCGGGTTCACAACCAGCCGCGCCGCCTGA
>JANOGQ010000004.1:0-10253 GCA_031406105.1 Lysobacterales bacterium
GGCACATAGGGTGGATTGCTGAGCAAAATCCGGAAGCGGCCAGTGAGTGGTTGCAGCCAGGATCCCAGGTGAAATTGAATGGGTCCGATTTTTAACCTTGCACTGTTTTCACGGGCAACCAGCAAAGCCTGATCGCTAAGATCAGTAGCATGGACTTCACAGCCTGGCCGCTCGCTGATGATCGCCAGTGCAATGGCGCCGCTGCCGGTTCCAAGGTCAGCAATGCGCCAGTTGGCATTGACAGGGATCTTGTCCAGAGCCAGTTCAACCAGAAGCTCTGTTTCCGGACGGGGTATCAACACATCATGGGTGACTGCTAAATCAAATGTCCAGAATGAACGTTTTCCCAGCACATAGGCCATGGGCTCACCCTGGCACCGTCTGCGTAGCAATAACAGGAAATCGGAGCGCCTTTTCAGAGGGACTTCAAGGTCCGGATTGGCAAACAGAAAGGAGCGGCTTACCTCAAGTGCATGGCACAACAATAATTCAGCTTCCAGCCTGGATAGGGGATCCGGTGAAAGCTTTTCCCTGGCACTTTGCAGCAAGGTTTTAATCGTCATGAGTTTCTGGGTTTGTGCTGTAAACCGGTGATCCATTCACCTTCAACTGTTGATTGACAGGCTTCAAAATAATTTATGGAGACTTCGATTCATTCAGAGGCTCCACGGCATTTTCGCGGGCAACAATCCCGGCTGATTGGCCAGGTAAAAGATGCGACCAGGCATTCCCTTTGTAAGGCGTGATTATCCCAGTTGGCCGGTTCCACGTCATAGGGCAAAAGCCATGTACAATGCTTTTTTTTGGGAAACAGAGTGGGCATTATGGCGACGACCAGCAAGGCCGCATCGGAGTGCGAGGCGCGCCCGGGTGCTATTGATTTGACTGTTACAGGCCACTAACAATGGCAATCACGCTCAAGTCAAAAGCGGAAGTCGAAGAAATGCGGGTTGCGGGCCAGCTGGCCGCTGAAGTCCTGCATATGATTGCCGAGCACGTAAAGCCGGGCATCTCAACCGGTGAACTGGACGAAATCTGTCATCGCTACATCACCGTAACACAGCAGGCTATTCCTGCTCCCCTGAATTACAAGGGTTTTCCAAAGTCCATCTGCACCTCAGTTAACCACGTCATCTGTCACGGCATTCCTGGCGAGAAAGTTTTGAAGGATGGCGATATCGTCAATATCGATATCACCGTTCTGAAGAACGGCTGGCATGGTGATACCAGCAAGATGTTTCAGGTTGGAAGGGGCACAATCAAAGGGCAGCGGATCAGTGACATAGCTCATCAATGTATGGTGACAGGCATTGAAATGGTCCGCCCCGGAGTGCGGCTGGGAGATATCGGTTATGCCATCCAGCGCGTGGCTGAAACCCAGGGTTGCTCGGTAGTGCGCGAATACTGTGGCCATGGCATAGGTCGTATATTTCACGAAGATCCGCAAGTGCTGCATTATGGCCGGCCTGACAGCGGTGAGAAGCTGGTGCCAGGCATGGTATTTACCATTGAGCCGATGATAAACCTGGGGCGCCGGGAAACCCGCCTGATGCCGGATGGCTGGACGGTAATCACCAAAGATCGCAGCCTGTCTGCACAATGGGAACACACCATTGCCGTTACTGAAGATGGCTTTGATGTCCTGACCAAGTTTCCCGACGATCCTATTTGAGTATGTACGAGCGGTTGTCAGCACCGCAGGCATCCCGAGGATGTCTCGATCCAGGCATTATGAAGGCCGTGGATCTGGCTTGCCGATCGGTATTGTTACCTCCCGCAGCTGAGCAAGTCCCTCTGCAAGAGCAGGTTGCCGAGCTGCGTGAACAGATTCGCGCAGCGCTCAGTGGTGCAGATCAGCGGCTGGCAGAGCGCTTCTGGGCCAAGGAAGATGTGGTGCAACTGGTGCGCGCACGCGCCTGGGTGGTGGAGCAGCTCCTGCTGTTGGCCTGGCACAGGCTGATTCCAGGACTGGACAGCATTTGCCTGGTGGCAGTGGGCGGATTTGGTCGTGGTGAGTTACACCCGCATTCCGATGTCGATCTGCTGATTCTGCTCAATGATGAAAGTGAATCGGTTCTGCCGAAAGAGGAGATTGAATTTTTCATTCAGCTGCTCTGGGACGCTGGCTTTTATCTGGGGCACAGTGTACGGACAGTCGCGCAGTGTACTGAAGAGGCGCGCAAGGATGTCAGCACAGCAACCACCCTGATGGAATCACGCTTGCTGGACGGTCCTGATGGTCTGTTCCAGCAACTGCGGGCGGAACTTGCGCCCGCCTGCATGTGGCCAGCCGATACATTCTTTGAAGCTAAATTTGCTGAGCAGAAACATCGTCATGCACGCTTTCATGATACGGCCTATAACCTGGAGCCAAATATAAAGGAAGGCCCCGGCGGACTGCGTGATATACAGATGATAGCCTGGGTGGCAAAGCGGCATTTTGGTGCACAAACCCTGCATGGCCTGGTTGAACATGGTTTTTTGACGGAAACTGAATACACGGATCTGGTCAACGATCAACGTTTCCTGTGGCGCGTACGCTTTGCCCTGCACCTTTTGTCAGGCCGCTCTGAAGATCGCCTGCTGTTCGATTTCCAGCGCATGGTGGCCGAGAAGTTTGGCTACAACGATGTAGAAAATGACCTGGCAGTTGAGCAGTTCATGCAGCGCTATTACCGCACCGTGATGCAGCTGGAGCGATTGAACGAGCGCTTGTTGCAACTGTTCCAGGAAGAGCTGCTGTTCTTCCAAGGTGATTCCAGCCAGGACCTGGATGGTGAATTCCGGATACGCCATGGCTACCTGGAAACCCGCGACGACAATGTTTTTCTGCGTCGTCCAGCAGCATTGATGGAAATGTTCACACTGCTGGCTAAACACGAAGACTTGCGCGGTGTTTCAGCGGCTACCATCCGGCTGCTGCGCGATAACCTCTACCTGGTCGATGATGATTTTCGTAACAAGCCAGAAGTCGGCGCACACTTTCTGGATTTGCTGCGGCAACCCGAAGGAGTCTATACACAGCTGCAGCGAATGAATCGATACGGCCTGCTGGCTGAATACATCCCCGCTTTTGGCAACATCGTCGGCCGCATGCAGTACGATTTGTTCCACGTTTACACCGTAGATCAGCACACCTTGTTCATGGTGCGCAATTTGCGTCGTTTTGCCTATGGCAAATACCATGAACTGTTCCCGCATTCGCAGTCCGTTTTCCAGCGCCTCGAGCGCCCGGAATTGCTTTACCTGGCAGCGTTGTTTCACGACATTGCCAAGGGCAGGGGCGGCGATCATTCGGAACTGGGTGCCGTCGATGCGCGAGAGTTCTGTCAGAGGCTGGGCCTGGATCCCGGCGACACTGAACTAATCGCCTGGCTGGTGCAACAGCATCTGCTGATGTCGCAAACGGCGCAGCGAAAGGACCTTTCCGACCCGGCAACCATTCAGTTGTTTGCAGCGATTGTCGGCAACCAGCGCTACCTTGATAACCTCTATCTGCTTACCGTGGCCGATATTGCTGCCACCAATCCCAAGCTTTGGAATGCCTGGAAGAACGGTTTGTTGTGGGATCTGTACCTGCTTACCGGAGCCGCCTTACGCCGTGGCCTGGAAAATCCGCTGCAGAGCGCAGTAGCCATTCGTGAAACGCGCTCGGGTGCTTTGAGCCGCTTGCTCCGCACGGAAAGGCCTTCGGGCGCCATACGGAAATTGTGGCGCCAGCTACCTGAGCATGCATTTCTCAGGTTGACCGTAGACCAGCTGGAATGGTGCACCGAAGTGGTCATCCTCAGCGACAACAAGGACAAGCAAATCGCTGTAAGGGCCGTTCAGCCACATGGCGTTTCCGAGTTGTTGGTGAGCGTGGCTGATTACGATGGCCTGTTTGCATCCATAACCAACGTATTGGACGAGATGGGCTTTAACGTTTTGGCAGCCCGTATCCTGACGACCCGCGATGGCCGCAGTTTTGATCTGTTCCAGTTGATGGATCAGCATGGCCGGGCGCTGTCGGAAGTCGATGCTGATGAGCTGGTCGAGCGGCTTGAAGCTGCTACCAGCAAAGGAAAAATGCGTACGCCTGTGTTCCGGCCTTTGCCGCGACGATTGCGCCATTTTGTTTCTGATCCACGTATCGAATTTGTACAATCTGCAGAGCAGAGCGGTACGGTCATGGAATTGCAGTGCCATGACCGGCCGGGCTTGTTATCACGCGTGGCGGCAGCCATGGTGCAGCAGAAAGTCCAGGTTCATGATGCCAGGATTGCAACCTTTGGCGAGCGGGTGGAAGATACTTTCCTGCTCAGCAACACGGAATATCAATCATTGAGTGCAGCCGAGCAACAAGCCTTGGCGGCTGCTGTAAAACAACATCTGCAGTAATGCTAATCGGCACGGAGGGCAACCTGCGCATGGATAAAGAGCGCCAATTGATCGAATCAGCCTGGCAAAATCGGGCTGAACTGACGCCACAAAATGCACCGCTTGAGTTGCGGGCAGCGGTGGAAGAATGTTTGGACGGATTGGAAGAAGGTCGCTTACGAGTGGCTGAGCCCAAAGTCAGCGCAGGTGCCGAGGGCTCCACCTGGCAGGTCAATGAGTGGCTGAAGAAAGCGGTGTTGCTGTCATTCAGATTGAACCGAAATGAGGTTATCGAGGGTGGCTTCAGTCGCTTTTATGACAAAATACCGCTGCGTTGGAGCGGGGAGCTGGCTGGCGACATCACCCAATGTGGCGCCCGCATAGTGCCACCGGCATCGGTGCGGCGTGGCGCCTTCATTGGCCGTGACGCAGTCCTGATGCCGAGCTATGTGAATATTGGAGCCTGGGTAGGCGCTGGCACGATGGTGGATACCTGGGCTACAGTTGGCTCCTGTGCGCAAATTGGTGAGCGTGTGCATTTGTCTGGTGGAGTGGGTATTGGCGGCGTGCTGGAGCCTTTACAGGCTGCCCCAACCATCATAGAAGATGACTGTTTCATTGGGGCGCGATCGGAAGTTGTGGAGGGCGTTATCGTGGAGCGCGGCAGCGTTATTTCCATGGGAGTATTTCTCGGCCAGAGCACCAAAATCTATGACCGGGCAACTGGTGAAATTCACCGTGGACGAGTGCCCGCAGGCTCGGTGGTGGTGCCCGGATCATTACCTGCCACTGATGGCAGTCATTCCCTGTACTGCGCCGTTATTGTGAAACGGGTTGACGATGCCACCCGCGCCCGCACCAGTGTGAACGAGATTTTGCGTGATGCCGGTTAAGCATTCCGACCTGTTGCTGGTCTTCGGGCTGAAAAGCTGCGATGCCTGCAGCGAGGCGCAGGCCTGGTTGCAGGAACATGCAGTGACTTACGAATTTCGTGATGTACGTACCGACGGGCTTGATCCGGAACGCCTCAGCCGTTGGCTATCGTCGCCACAAGCTGTGCTGCTGATCAATCGCCGTAGCACTACCTGGCGAAAGTTGAGCGCATCAGAGAAAGCTTTGTCAGAAACTGATCCCACAAAAATTCTGCTGCAGTATCCCACGCTGATCAAACGGCCGGTGTTGGAACGCCACGGCCACTTGCTGATGGTTGGCTTCTCTGCCGGCGAATTTCGCGAACATCTTCTGTCATGACGATTACCGGTTTGACACAGGTTGCCGAACTGGCTTGCCAGCTGGTGCGCCTGCCTTCCATAACACCCGATGATGCTGGTTGCCAGCAGCTGATTACAAGGCGTCTTTTGCCTCTGGGTTTTGAAGTCCGCTGGTTTCTCTGTGGTGAAGTCAGCAATTTGCTGCTCACTTATGGCTACGGCAGTCCTTCATTGTGGTTCCTCGGTCACACTGACGTGGTTCCTCCAGGCGCTGCAGAGTTGTGGAGCCATCCACCCTTCGAGCCAGTGGTTAAAAACGGCATGCTTTATGGCCGGGGTGTGGCGGACATGAAGGGCGCTGTGGCTGCCATGGTGCTGGCGCTGGAAACCTTTGTGCTGCAGAACCAGGGGCAGATAAAGGGCCAGATTGGGCTGTTATTGACCAGTGATGAAGAAGGTGATGCCATCGATGGCATTATCCGGGTCGCCGATGATCTGGCGGCCAGCCAATCGGCGCCGGATTATTGCCTGGTGGGTGAGCCTTCCAGTCTGAAATCGCTGGGTGACAGTTTACGTATTGGCCGACGTGGCTCCTTACACGCTCGCCTGAAAGTGATCGGAGTGCAGGGGCACACGGCTTTTCCCCATCTGCTGGACAATCCGGTTCATGGCCTCGCTGGTTTTCTCAATGAACTGGTCAATACCCAATGGGATGAAGGTAATGATGCTTTTCCCCCGACCAGTTGCCAGGTGGCGTGGATCAAGGCAGGGCAGGGCGCCCGTAACGTCACGCCGGCTGATGCAGTGTTGCAGTTCAACCTGAGAAATTGCCCGGTTTCTCCTGCAGCTGAATTGCGTGCTCGGATTGAAACCATGATCCGCAAACATGCCATCCAGAACTACGAGCTGGATTGGCAAGTGATGGGCGAACCCTTTTATTCGCATCCTGGAGCGTTACGCGAGGCTACAGTGGCTGCGTGCAACACGATTTTGGGAGTTGACCCTGATCTGAACACGGGTGGAGGCACTTCGGACGGCCGGTACATGGCGCCGCTTGGGACGGAAGTGCTGGAGTTGGGGTTACTCAACAGCAGCATTCACAAGATCGACGAAAGCACGCCACTGGCCGATCTCGACCGCCTGTTTGCGGCCTACTACGATATTTTGCGGCGTATCAATTCATAGGGAAGCTCTGATTAATTCATCCATGAATTATCAGAGCACGCAAAACAAAAAATGTCATTTTTGTTTTGCTTCATTTTCAATGATTTGCAATCATCGAAAATGGCGGCACATCCTTGTACCGCAGAAACTCTGAATAAATCAGAGTTTCCATAGTTTTCTCTTTGAAGTGTGTAGCTGCGTGACAGTCTAATGAAGGCCCCGGGCTCGTTCACCGCCGCTGAATTCCGCTATCCGCCGGAAACGTCCGAAACAAACTTTGCAGCGCGTTTGGAGGCATTGAATTCAGACCCAAAAACCCTCAACTAGAAGTCAGATCAGCTGCGATTGCGGCCACCCAAATTGAGGACCACAACATGAGAATGGACAAACTGACCAGCAAGTTCCAGTTAGCCTTGTCAGATGCACAAAGCCTGGCCAGCGGCCTGGACAACCAGCTGATAGAGCCCGCACACCTGCTGGTCGCCCTGCTTGACCAGCAGGGTGGATCAACCCGCCATCTGCTCACCAAGGCTGGTGTTCGGGTTAGCCAGTTGCGCTCCCAACTGGGCGAGCGCCTGGATAATCTGCCCAAAGTCAGCGGCGCTGCCGGTGAAATCAGCTTAAGCAATGATTTGAACAAAATGCTCAACGTCACCGACAAGCTGTCGCAGCAACGTGGCGACCAATATGTTTCGTCGGAACTTTTTCAGCTGGCAGCACTGGATGTCAAAGGCCCGTTGGCTGACCTTTTGGTACAAACAGGTGCCAGCCGCGATGCCATCGAAAAGGCCATTGAGGAGATGCGCGGTGGCGAACAGGTGACCGATCCCAATGCCGAGGAAAATCGCCAGGCACTGGAGAAGTACACCATCGACATGACTGAGCAGGCCGAGCAGACCAAGCTGGATCCGGTGATAGGTCGCGATGAAGAAATTCGCCGTTGTATTCAGGTTTTGCAGCGGCGTACCAAGAATAATCCGGTGCTGATCGGTGAACCGGGTGTGGGTAAAACCGCCATCGTTGAAGGCCTGGCGCAACGCATCGTCAACGGTGAAGTGCCAGAGGGTATGCGCGGCAAACGAGTGCTGTCGCTGGATATGGGATCATTGCTGGCTGGCGCCAAATTCCGCGGTGAATTTGAAGAGCGGCTGAAAGCGGTTCTCAATGACCTTGCCAAACAGGAAGGCAACGTCATCCTGTTTATCGATGAATTGCACACCATGGTAGGGGCCGGCAAAGCTGAGGGTGCGCTGGATGCGGGTAACATGCTCAAGCCGGCTTTGGCCCGCGGTGAGCTGCATTGCATCGGCGCTACCACGCTGGATGAGTATCGCAAATACGTTGAGAAAGATGCGGCGCTGGAGCGGCGCTTCCAGAAGGTTTTGGTGGGCGAGCCAACGGTCGAAGACACCATAGCTATTCTGCGCGGACTGCAGGAGCGCTACGAGGTCCATCATGGCGTGGAAATTACCGATCCAGCCCTGGTTGCAGCAGCAACCTTGTCACACCGCTACATCAGTGACCGGCAGTTACCTGATAAAGCCATTGATCTGATGGACGAAGCCGCCTCCAGAATTCGCATGGAAATCGACTCCAAGCCAGAATCACTGGATCGACTGGAGCGCAGACTGATCCAGCAGAAAATCCAGCGTGTAGCGCTCAAGAAAGAATCAGACGAGGCTTCAAAGCAAAGGTTGGAAGCCCTGGAAGACGATATCGCCGAGCTGGAGCGCGAGTTTTCTGATCTTGAAGAAATCTGGAAATCAGAAAAAGCAGCTGTACAGGGTACCAGCCATATCAAGGAAGAAATCGAACGCGCCCGGGCTGAGCTGGAAATGGCCCGGCGTGCACAGGATCTCGCACGAATGTCCGAAATCCAGTATGGCAGATTGCCGGAGCTGGAAAAACAGCTCCAAGCTGCCGAACAGGGCGAGCAAACCCAGTTCCAGTTGTTGCGCAATAAGGTGACCGAAGACGAAATCGCCGAGGTGGTCTCGCGCTGGACGGGTATCCCTGTATCCCGCATGCTGGAAGGTGAGCGCGATAAACTGTTGCGCATGGAAAGTTTCCTGCACCAGCGCGTCATTGGCCAGGATGAAGCTGTTACTTCGGTCTCTGATGCCATTCGCCGGGCCCGTGCCGGTTTGTCCGATCCAAAACGGCCGATGGGTTCCTTCATGTTTCTCGGCCCCACCGGTGTGGGCAAGACGGAGCTGACCAAAGCCCTTTCGGAATTCATGTTCGACACTGAAGAAGCCATGGTGCGGCTCGACATGTCCGAGTTCATGGAAAAGCATTCCGTAGCCCGCCTGATCGGTGCACCTCCCGGTTATGTCGGCTACGAAGAGGGTGGCTACCTCACTGAGGCGGTGCGTCGTCGCCCTTACTCGGTGATCTTGCTTGATGAAATCGAGAAAGCCCATCCAGACGTATTCAACATCCTGTTGCAGGTGCTGGACGACGGGCGCCTCACCGACGGCCATGGCCGCACTGTGGACTTCCGAAACACGGTCATTGTGATGACATCCAACCTGGGCTCCGGCCGGATTCAGGACCTGGCAAATTCAGGCGCAGACTATGAGGCCATGAAATCCTCGGTGATGGAAGTGGTGGGCCAGCATTTCCGCCCTGAGTTCATCAACCGGGTAGATGAAATCGTGGTATTCCATCCGCTGGATGAAGCCGAAATTCGCCAGATTGCATCCATTCAGCTAAAGCTTTTGTCGCAACGGCTGGAATCGCATGGTTATGGTCTGGAGCTTACCGATACTGCCCTGGGCTTGTTGGGTGCTGCAGGATTTGACCCGGTTTATGGTGCACGGCCTTTGAAACGTGCCATCCAGCAGCAGATTGAAAACTCGCTGGCGCAGAAAATTCTGGCAGGTGAGTTTGATCAGGGCGATATCATCAAGGTGGACGTGGACGGAGAAAGGTTCAGCTTCTCGGCCAATTGAGCTAATCAGCGGGGTGCCAAGCAACTTGGACATTCGGAAGCCAGGGCTCAACAGCTTGAATAATCGGCAGCCCGATGGTGGTAAAAGCTTCCGATGGCGGTCGGGGTCAATGTTCTGAGCAAGCAGCACATGGCCCGCAAGATAATCAAGCGAAATCGCAGTTCGTGAGCAGAAACTAACGTGACGGCAAAACATGCCGCAAATTGGGTTGACCCAGCGGGCGCAGGAATTGCCCGAACATTTCGTAGCTGAGGCTGATCGACTGGCCGATTAACTGGTGAGTATCGCGCCTGATCGTTTCCGCATCCTGGCCGCGTCCCATGGCATTCAGATCCTGCTGGTATTCCGCGTAGTGCAGCCAGCGATTGATCAGACGTTCGTCCAGCTCCAGATGACATTGCAGGCCATAGGAGTTTGGCCCATATCGGAAAGCCTGGTTCTCGCAATCGTTTGAGCGGGCAAGGTGAGTGGCACCATCCGGTAAATTGAAGGTGTAACCGTGCCACTGGAACACCGGCCTGGCAGTGGTGAGTGCACAAAACATGGGGTCAGCCGCCGATTTGGC
>JANOGQ010000126.1:0-7664 GCA_031406105.1 Lysobacterales bacterium
CATAACCGGCCAGTCTTCTGATCGAACCAGGTGGTGCATGCCGATTGTGTACCACAGCACGATATCGGCCTTGCCAATGCTGCGGTTTTCTGCCGTCCAGGCAGGCAGGCCCTGGCCCGGGGTAGACAGCGTAGGATAGTCACCGGCCGCGTAGCGTTCCTCTGGCTGGTAGGGCGTAACCCACAGTTGATGCTCGATGAATCCGGCCCGGCGCTGCGGGTAGTCGTCGGCAGTCAGGAGTGAACTTGCATTGTGCCCGGGCATGAGCTGGAAACTGGTGGCATAGCCCACCTGGTTCTTACGCCCGCTGCTGGTGACCATCCAGAACTCCGGGCTGCCATGGCCCATGCCCAGCTGCGCATCTGCTTCGCGCTGTGCCACTTGTTGCCGGCTGACCCACACGGAGCGCCGCGGGTGATCCGCGGGCAGCAGCTTTGTTTCCAGCCGGTCGATGATGAAGTCGTTCTCCCGGCCATCGACATCCATGTCCAGGCGAAAATTGAAATAATGGTCGTGGTTGACTGCAACCATGTTTGCATCAACGAACCGTCCATACGCATCTGCGGGTTCACTAGTGCTCGTGGCACTGCCTGCGGCCGCATTTGTGGTGTCAGTGGCGTCGCGCTGCGCAACCACCTTGACTGAAACGATGCCGGTTGCGCCCACCGCAACGGTTATGGAACCGTCCTGCTGGAATACCCAGTCAAATACGTAGTCATAGTTTGCCAGCACGGCCGCGCTGCGCACCACCAGGTCACGCCGTTTGCGCCCCTCGGGTCCGCGGTCATATTCCGCGGCGCTGTGACGCCAACTCATGTCGCCGGCTTCGCGTTCGAACAAGCAGATCATATCCGGCCGGTTCAAGGGTCGGCCATCGTCACCGGTAACCAGCGCAGACTGGTAAGTGGCGTAGTCCGGGCAGTCGACGCCGCGGATCAAGGGCTTGCTCAATCCACCGGTGCTGTACTCGCCCAGATCGAGATAGTTCTTGGCAAACCAGGCAAATGCCGGGTCCATGTAGGGTACGAATATTTCCGACAGGAAGCCCTGGTACATCACTGACCGCAGCTCATCGCCATCCTGGTAAGAAACCAGCGAAATTACCGGGCCCACGCGTTGATCGGAACGCAGATGGAAGTGCCAGTTTTGCCACTCCACTTTCCCGCCGTTCAGCGTGAAGCCGGGGCCCCATGGTTGACTTACCTGCACGGTGCCGGATTGCACGGGGCCGGGCGCGGCACTGGGTGCGCCCAGCGCAGCCACATCAAATCCGGCCGGCGCCGATGGCACCGGTACCACGCCCTCATCCACCACTCGTAAAACTTCCTGGGTGTTCATGTCCACCACCACGGTGAGGTTTTCTATGCTGCGCGACCAGGTGTTATGTACGCTACTGGCGAGGTGGCAGACAAAATTGCCAATGCGACGGCCCCGCTGTTCCTCCGTTCCAAAATACCCGGGTGGAGTGGCGTCACAATCGAGCAGTGAAAAATCTTCTATGCCGCGGCGCTTCATCGCGGCAATGAAGTCGGGGTTTGCCAGCACCACCTCATTCATGGAGATGTACTCTTCACCTAACCAGGCGGTCTGGGCGCCAACGATTTCCTGCCATGACACAAGGCGTTTGGCCACGACATCAACCCGGGCTTCATAGGCCTTGTCTTGCTGCCGCACGATGGCAAACGCTGCGCGTGGGATGGCTTGCCCGGAGGACCAGCCGAGCACGACATCCTTGTCCGGCTCTTGCAGGGTGACGATCTGGAAGCGCGTGTCGCTATCGAGATGGCCTGCTGCCTGCAGTACCTCCAGCACCGTCCAGTATTCCTGCCAGTTCAAAGCATCCAGCGGGTGGTGGACTTCTTCCTGGGCCCCGATGGCAGCGGATAGCAGCACTGTGAGCACAATGCAGCAGCGGAAACGTGAAGAGCGCATGGCTTAACCCTCGTCGGTTATTGCGGGTTGAGTTGCAGATCCAGCGTGATGACGGTGGGGTTTTGCGCCGGATTGGTGATCATCCAGCAGTAGGTCTGCGCGGCGGTCACGGTCAGACGGTCATTGAGCTTGCTGACACCGTTTTGCCTGGTGGGGTAAACCACGTCCTCGCCCTGGTGGTAATGGATATTGAAATCCACCGGGATGGGCGTTTTCAGCGTCCAGTCGACCACGGCATTGGCATCCAGCGAGCCGCATATCTCGGTCATGGCCGCTCCCTCAAGTAAGCCCTCGTAGCCAAATCGGCCATCAGCCTCCCAGTTGATTTCAAGTTGTTCTGCCTGGGCACTGAGGGAGACAAAGAGCATAAAAAAGCTGGCGGTGCGCGCGAACACGGGAACTCCTGAGTTTGTGGTGTGACCTTACTCTGCCAGAATAAAAGGGATGGGGCACATTAATCGCAATTAATGTGCCCCGTCCCCCTTATTGTGTCCTTTATTCTTGCGCATCTTATTGTGGCAGGGTCACCTTGAACTCGATGGCAGCCAGTTGCGCAGGTGACTTACCAATGCTCTCGAGGAAGGGCAGCCAGCGTGGGTCCTTGTGGATGTTGGTGAACTCGATTTGCGTCGGGATTTGCACCAGGCCCGGGTCTTTGTACTGCACTGCTTTGTCCAAAAACTCAAAGGCGCGGTCAGCCTCGCCACGGTAGGCCAGCACGTAGGCAATGTTATAGGGCCAGCCCTGCTCGTACTTATCGATCAGCTCAGCCAGGGCCGCTTCAGATTCAAGCGCCTGGCCCAGCGCGTGGTAGGTCATCGCCAGGCCCAGCAGGCGCCATTCCGCACCCGCTTCCTGCTGCATCGCTGCCAGTGCGGCATCGGGCTTGCCCTGCCGCAGCAGCGCATCGCCGATGGCAGATTGTGCGCCCATCCTGCCCGGGCTCAGGCTCAGCGTGGTGCGCAATGAAGCCAGGGCCTCGTCCGGCCGTCCGGCCCAAAGATAGTTAATACCCATGCGGTATTGGCCCAGGGCGTTCACCGGGTCGCGGCTGACCACGTATTCCCCGAGGGCAAGGGCCTCCTCGGTGCGACCGAGATTCATGGTCAGGTCCGCGGCATTCAGGAACATGTCGAGATTAGCCGGGTCCAGTTGCAATGCGCGCTCCATATGCCGTGCCGCGGCTGCCAGGTCGCCGTCGTAGGCCATCGCGATGAAACCGAGCTGGGCATGGGCGGCCGCATTGTCCGGCTCAATCGCCAGTGCCTTGTCCGCTGCCTCGCGTGCCAGGTTATAGCCCTCGGCTACAGGGCGCAGACCCTTGTCTGCCTGCCGGCTATAGCTTTCACTCAGGCCGGCCCAGGCGGTTGCGTAGTCCGGGGCGATGGCCAATGCCTGTTGGTACAGAGCCATGGATTGCTCGAACCCTTCGGCTGTACCCAGGCGCAGCACTTGCCGCGCCTGCAGGGCGAGCACATAGGCGGCCGGATCGGTTTCTTTGGCCTTCGGTGCTGCGCCCAGCAGGGTGATTTTCAGTTGGTCCACTACCGCGGTGGCAATCTCGTCCTGGATGGCAAAGACATTGTCCAGTGAACGGTCATAGCTCTCTGACCACAGGTGGGAACTGTCGCTGGCGCGGATCAACTGCGCCGTGATGCGCACCTGATTGCCAGATTTGCGTACCGAGCCCTCCAGTACATGGGCTACGTTCAGTTCACGCGCAACATCAGCAATTTTGGTTGTTGTGCCTTTATAAGCAAACGAAGAAGTGCGGGCGATTACGCGCAAGTTTGGAACCTTGGCCAGCAGGTTGAGCAGTTCCTCAGACAAGCCATCAGAGAAGTACTCGTTGCTCTTGTCATCGCTCATGTTGAGGAAGGGCAGCACTGCGATGGATTTGTCAGCATCGACGGTCTGGACGGTCTTCGCCGTCTGTGCGGTTATGGCCTGCGTGGTGGCCTGTTCGGTGGCTTCAACCAGTGCCGCATCACGCCCGCTCGACAGCACGAACTTGTCGACTGCGAAATAGCCCAGCGCCAATATCAGCAACACCGTGCTGATACGGTCGAGTTTCTTGCCGGTCTGCGGGGTCACGGACTGGGTACGATCCACCTCGGACTCACGCTTGAGGCCTTCCGGGGTGAGCTCAAACGCCCAGGCGAAGAACAGCACGAAGGGCAGGCCAGTAGCCAGCAGCACCAGCACGGTTTTCATCACCCAATCCGGGGTGCCAAAGCTGTCAAAGATCAGCTGCAGCACCTGGGCCATCAGCCAGGCAACAACAATGTACGCGATGCCTACGCGAAAAACATTGCGGCGTTTGAGTTCTTTTAAGAGTGACAAGGGCTGACTCCAGACGTGCAGGCAAGCATCCGCAAGACTATCCTGCTCGTGGCCTTAATGCCATGAAAAACATTCTGGGGTGAATGATTCATGCAGCATGGGTGCGCACGTGTTGCGCCAGTCGATTTCCGAGCTTGTCATGTGCCTCTTTGAGGTCGTGATCAGCTCGCAGCCCCATCCAAATTTCCTCAGAAGTGCCAAAGTAACGCGCCAGGCGAAGTGCCGTGTCGGCGATGACGGCACGGTTTCCGTGCACGATTTCGTTAATTCGCCGCGGTGGGACGGCAATTTCGCGGGCAATGCGGTTCTGGCTGATGCCCATGGGCACCAGGAACTCCTCCTGGAGCACTTCGCCGGGGTGAATGTTTTTCAGCTTGGCCATAAAGTTTTCCCCATGTAACGCAATACAACTTAGCCAGCTGAAAGAGGGCTCGGGCCTATTCGGGCAACGTCTTCTATATTGGCCCGCAGGTGATTCCCCTGCCATGGAATCTGTTAAATTGGGCCAGAAAAGACTGGCCGGAAAAGGGGTCTGGCCGGAAAAGGGGCCGGACCAGCATAACCCGGAAAAGCCGGAAAAGGGGTCGGACCAGCATAACTCACAAGCCGGAAAAGGGTGGACCAGCATAACTCACTGATTGGCAATAAGTTGACTGCAAAAATCGATGTTTTTACATCGTTAATCTGGGTATTTTTGGGTGCATTTCTGGCCTTTAAGCTATCGTCCAGGGCAGCCACGGTTCCCTGGAGTGATGCGCCGTGGCAATTTCACCTTAGCGGCCATCGCTGACCGGAATCATCACATACACTCAAAGCACTGGTTAAAATTAATTCCAACTCAAAGACAATTGATAAGCGCACATATTAACCGCGCTGGCGAGGTTGAGTGATTCAATCGCCCCTGAGCCGGCAATGGTGTAGGCAACGGGTTGTTTGAAGGTGGCCTGCCTGAAGATGGCATGATCGGTTGGCACACCGCGCGCCTCATTACCAAAAATGTAACACTGAAAACCGGCGAAATCATCGCTGCTGATCGCCTTGCCCCGCGTATCCAGATACGCGATGCGTTCAAAGCGTTGCGCAACAGCCTCCAGCGGCACCTCGACTTCAAGCGGTACATGAAACAATGCGCCCATACTCGAGCGCACCACTTTCGGATTGTACGGATCGACACTGTTCGGGCTTAACAGGCAGAGAAAATTACCAAACCAGGCTAAGGTGCGCAGAATAGTGCCAAGATTACCGGGATCCTGCACTTCATATAGATACACAGTTTTAGCTGGCGCTGACTCATAGCTGCGCGGCATGGGCTGCGCGGCGTTTGGCACTGCCGCGATGATTCCCTGCGGAGTTTTGGTTTCGCTCAGTTGCGCCATTTGCCTGGCCGAGACAACTATTTTTTCCAACGCTGTGGGCCAGTCGCGGTACTGTTCGGTCAGATAAATTTTGGCTGATTGAAAAGTGCGGTTAACACGCGCGACTTTTTCCAATTCCTGAATTAAATGTTCGCCTTCGATCAGGTAAAGCCCGAACTCCTGACGATATTTTTTCTGGTGAAGTTTTTTTACATCGTCGAGCTTCATGCACACATCGCCCCTGTATCCGGTTTTGTGTCCGTCATTGTGTCCGTCATTGTGTCCGCCTTTGTGTCAGCCAACATGGCCGTAGCCAGGGCCTCCGCCACTTTGATGCCATCGACGCCGGCGGACAAAATGCCGCCCGCATAACCGGCACCTTCGCCGGCAGGATAAAGACCGCGGGTGTTAAGGCTTTGCAAGGTATCTGCATGGCGGGTAATACGCACGGGTGAGGAGGTGCGCGTTTCCACACCGGTTAACACGGCATCGTTGCGATCAAACCCGCGAATTTGTTTGGCAAATGCTGGCAGGGCTTCGCGAATGGCATCGATAGCATACTCAGGCAAGGCCGAAGCCAGATCACCCAAAGTCACTCCGGGTTGATAGGACGGTATGACTTCGCCCAGCTGGGTTGAAGCCTGGCCCTTGATAAAATCTCCAACTAACTGCCCTGGCGCTGAGTAATTACTGCCGCCGAGTATATACGCGTGGGATTCGAGTTGTTCCTGCAATTCGATGCCAGCCAACGGGCCTGCCAATGGCCCGCCGGGAAAATCCTGCTGCGGCTCGATGCCGACGACGATACCTGCGTTGGCATTGCGTTCATGGCGGGAATACTGGCTCATGCCATTGGTAACCACCCGACCAATTTCCGATGTGGCTGCCACCACGGTGCCGCCCGGGCACATACAAAAGCTGTACACCGCACGACCATTGCTGGCGTGGTGAATCAATTTATAATCGGCTGCGCCCAACTCCGGGTGACCGGCATATTTACCTAACCGCGCTTGATCGATCATCGATTGCGGATGCTCGATGCGGAAGCCAATCGCGAATGGCTTGGCTTCGATAAAAACGCCAACCCGGTGCAACATCCGAAAGGTATCGCGCGCACTGTGCCCCAGCGCCAACACCACATAGCGACTATTGATGGTGCTGCCATCGGCCAGAGTGACGCCTTGTAGCCGCTCATGATCGATATTCAGCTCGACCACTTTGCTGTTAAAACGCACTTCACCACCGAGCGCAATAATTTCTGCGCGCATCGCGGCAACCACACCGGTCAGGCGAAAGGTACCGATATGCGGTTTGCTGACATACATGATTTCTGCAGGCGCACCGGCGCGAACAAATTCGCTCATCACTTTGCGTCCGTAAAACTTTGGATCTTTAATTTGACTGTAGAGTTTGCCATCGGAGAACAGCCCGGCGCCGCCCTCACCAAACTGCACATTGGATTCCGGCGTTAGTTGGTGTTTGCGCCACAGCGCCCAGGTATCCTGGGTGCGCATGCGCACATCGCGACCGCGCTCCAGTACAATCGGTTTAAAGCCCATTTGTGCGAGCAATAAAGCCGCGAACAATCCACAGGGACCAAAGCCGATAATCACCGGGCGCTCGCCTGACTGCAACGGCGCCCGCGCCACCGGGTAGTAATCCGTATCGGGTGACGGCCGCACGTGTTGGTCAGTTTCAAATCGCGCCAGTACCGCCGCTGCATCGCGCACATCCAGATCCACGCTGTAGATAAATTTTATTTCGCTGTTTTTCTTTCGCGCATCGTAGCTGCGCTTAAAGACAGTTACCTTGAGTAAATCAGTAGCGGGGATTTTAAGTCGCGCAATAATGGCTTGCTGCAACGCTTCTGGAGGGTGATCCAGTGGTAGTGAAAGTTCGTTGATACGAATCATGGTGACATCCTGGCCGGTGACTCCGGCAGAGGCAGTGAAGCAGCAAACCATACGGCGGCAATTGTACCCGCCGCTTGGGGAAATACTAGTGGCCTGTAACAGCCAAATCAGTAGCGCCTGG
>JANOGQ010000146.1:0-2592 GCA_031406105.1 Lysobacterales bacterium
ATGGCATTGCGTTCGATACAGGGAATCTGTACCAGCCCACCCACCGGGTCACAGGTCAGGCCGAGATTGTGTTCCATGCCAATTTCTGCAGCATTTTCAACTTGCCAGACAGTACCACCCATGGCTGCGGTCAGCCCTCCGGCCGCCATGGAGCAGGCCACGCCGACTTCTCCCTGACAACCCACTTCAGCGCCTGAAATCGAGGCGTTGAGCAGGTACAGAATGCCAATAGCGCCAGCCGTTAACAGAAAATCCACCACGCCTTCATCGCTGGCATCCGGAATGAACTGCAGGTAGTACTGGATTACCGCCGGAATAATCCCGGCTGCGCCATTGGTGGGTGCAGTGACCACTCGTCCGCCAGCAGCATTTTCCTCATTCACGGACAAAGCAAACAGATTCACCCAATCCAGAGCCGCCAGCGCATCACCCGAGCTCGCACCATGCGCCGCCTGCGAATGCAGTTCACGATACAGCGCAGGTGCGCGGCGTTTGACCCGCAGGCCACCAGGCAGGTCACCTTCCTGCAGATAACCGCGCTGCATGCAAGCGCGCATTGCCGCCCAGATGCGCAACAGGTCGGTGTGAATTTCTTCCGCACTGCGCCAGGTTTTTTCGTTCTCCAGCATCAGTGTGGCAATGCTCATCTGGTGGCTTTCACAAAGCCGCAGCAGTTCATCGCCACTGCTGAATGCAAAGGGCAGCGGCGTTTCATCAGCAACGATACGGTCTTCAGCGGCGCGAT
Source organism: Lysobacterales bacterium (assembly GCA_031406105.1). Classification (GTDB taxonomy): domain Bacteria; phylum Pseudomonadota; class Gammaproteobacteria; order Xanthomonadales; family SZUA-36; genus JAWXBM01. The sequence goes on from JANOGQ010000146.1 coordinate 746, forward strand.
CCTGATTAACCACAAACCCGCCGCCCACAGAATAATATTCGCGTTGCAGCAGGCTGCTGCCATCTGCGGCAAATGCTTCAAAACGCATGCCATTGGGATGGTGCGGTAACAACTGCCGTTTGTTGAATTTCAGGTCCTGGTCGGGTTTGAAGCTGATCGCAGGGCCATTCGGTAAGGCAATCTGTTGCCGCTCGCGTATGCTAGCCAGCAGGCCTTCAATTGCATCCGGATCCACCCGGTCGGGCATTTCACCCTGCAGGCCCAGCTGAATGGCTTTGTCTGTGCCATGCCCACGGCCGGTATGGGCCAGCGAGCCGAACAGCGTAACCTCAATGCGCGCACAATCGGCCAGGCAATCCTGTTGCTGCAGGCGGCTTACAAAAGTGCAGGCAGCTTTCATCGGGCCCACCGTATGCGAGCTGGACGGACCTATGCCGATTTTGAACAGATCGAAAACGCTGACTGCCATGTTGTGCTGTTCCATAGAAGCGATTGGCAAGGCAGCCGGGAGAGGCTTAACACCCGGCGAGCCTGAAGCTCAGGGTATCATTTCAGCGCCGCAAAAACCCGGCAAAATGGTAATCTTCAAGGCAACTCTGATTACTCAGAGAGGTCGCGGCACAAGTAATGCTGAGCCTGCAACCGGGAGCTGGAAAGCTGATGACGAGAGCCAAAGCAATAAGCCTTTACACCAGGCCGGAATGCCATCTGTGCGAGTTGGCAGAGCAGTTGCTGGAGGATGGTGGAATTGGCTGGGAGGCAGTAGACATCGAAGCTGACCTCAGCCTGATCCGCAAATACGGCAATCACATTCCGGTGGTGTACCGTGCCGATATTGATCGTGCGCTGTACTGGCCCTTTGATGCGTTGACCTTGCAGGATTTCATTGAACTGGAAATCTGAAGCCCGGGCAGGGCAGGCCACCCTGCCAATGCTGCACTAATGCCCTTGCCCTGCAAGCTGGAATTGGCCTGAAATAGAGCTATACCAGAGCAGGTTCCTGCTTGGCAGCTGCAAATCCTGTGAGGTTTTGCTAGGGAAGCTCTGATTAATTCATCCCTGAATTATCAGAGCACGCAAAACAGAAAATGTCATTTTTGTTTTGCTTCATTTTCAATGATTTGCAATCATTAAAAATGGCGGCACATCCTTATGCCGCGGAAACTCTGAATAAATCAGAGTTTCCCCATATCTCGCAACCTGCGCAAGATAAGCATAAGCTTATGGGCTTCTCAGTAACTGTGAACTTCTGGCAACGTAGCTTTTATGTTACCCAGCCTGACAACTCTGAGCAGAACTTCGGCGTAACAGCTTGCGAAAGGAAAAAACATGCGCAACTTCGTCTGGCGGTCGCTTCTCCTCTTTTTCGGCGCTTGCCTCCCCGCCTTCGCCACCGACGGCCTGATCGAGATCAACCAGGCCAAGGCGCTTGCCGGCGACCTCAACGCGGGCGACACCCCTGGTTTTCCGGTGACGATTTTCTTCGACGGCAGCTACATTCTGACCAGCGACCTCGACCTGGTGACGCCCGTAGCGGCGCCGGACACGCACGCGATCGTGATCAACGCAAAGAACGTCACGATCGACCTCAACGGCTTTTCGATCTTCGGCTCCACGCAGTGCGGTCCACCCCATCCGGTTGTCTGCACGTCGACCGGGACCGGAAACGGTATCGAAGTGCCGTCTGCGTCGACCGTCAGGGTGCACAATGGCACGATCCGCAATATCGGCAACTACGGTGTGCACCAGGAGAACGGCACCGGCTCGTACGAATCGCTGCTCGTCTCGAGCTGTGGCGGAGACGGCATTCATGTCCAGAACTCCGTGGTATCAAAGGTCCGCTCCTG
>JANOGQ010000348.1:0-2237 GCA_031406105.1 Lysobacterales bacterium
ACAAAAATAGCCTGAAAGATAATTGGGCTCAGAGTAAAAACATCTGAAAAGGCAGCCAGAATCCATTAACTGGCGGAAGGTGTTTTTACTCTGGGCCCAATGATCAATTATCCGACCCCAACTGCTAATTTACGCCGGACTTGAGTTGTTCCTTGTCCAGCAGCTGTGAAAACTGGCGATTCAGCAATTCATTATCCGCAGTGAGCTCTACCAGGTCAGCCACGACTTGCGCGGCTTCGCGCAATATCAGGTCTGGCTCCTCCTCTTTGGCTTCTTCCTCGTCAGTTTCCTGCAGTTCGGTGGAGGCGAATTCATCAAAATCGCCAGCATCCGGTGCTTCGCCGTCGATAATACGATCCACTCCCTTACGAATGGCTTTGCGATCCTCGCGTTTGGCCTCTTCCTTGGCCATTTCTTCGCGGGCTACCGATTCCAGCAATGAGACCTGGATCCGGTCGGCATTTTCGTTGTACTCGTTGATGTCAGCCAATAACCAGTTGAATTCCTCACTTGCGCTGAAGCGGGCCTGATAACGGCTATCAGCCACGGCCACTATTCGGCTCAGATCACCGGCTTTCTCAAATCGCGCTGCATCGATACTGGTCCAGGGAAGGGCGTTGGGCAATGAGCGCTCACCGTATTCTTGCGGATCGCCAGCGGATGGAAAGCGGATATCGGGTACAACACCCTTGTTCTGGGTCGAACCACCATCAACCCGGAAAAACTGCGCCATGGTGAGTTTGAGCTGGCCTGCAGAGGCAGTATCAGAAGGAGCATAATCATCCAGATCGATCAGGCTTTGCACCGTGCCTTTGCCAAACGTGGGCTCACCAATGACCACGCCGCGGCCATAGTCCTGAATGGCCGCCGCAAAAATCTCAGAAGCTGAAGCGCTGTAGCGATTCACCAGCACTGCCAAAGGGCCATCCCAGGACATGCCGCTTTCCAGGTCTTCCTCAGTGGATATCCGGCCATTGGCATTGCGAACCTGCACGACTGGGCCGCGGTCAATAAACAGGCCGGTCAGAGAGGTGGCTTCCAGCAGCGAACCACCACCATTGTCGCGCAGATCAATCACAATACCGGTAACGCCCTGCTCTTTCAGGTCTTCAATCTGCTTCCGCACATCACGTGTGCTGGATCGATAATCCGGTTTGTTGGCTGCGCGGCCTTCAAAATCCAGATAGAACACCGGCAGATTAATCACACCGATTTTCTGCATCTGATCACTGCCTTCGATGGGCACCTCAATTATGCTGCTCTTGGCAGCCTGCTCTTCAAGCTTGACTTCATTGCGGACGATATCAATCTGAGTGGCAGGGCCTGTGACGCTGGCCTCCTTGGGCAATACTTCAAGCCGCACCAGCGTATCCTTGGGACCGCGGATCAGCTCGACCACGTCATCTACGCGCCAGCCAATCACGTCCACCATTTTGCCATCCGCGCCCTGGCCCACGGCCGTCACACGATCTCCCGCTTGGAGTCGGCCATCCTGATCGGCCGGGCCACCGGGCACAACGCTGGCAATGGTGGTGTATTCCGACACGCGACTGAGCAAAGCGCCAATGCCCTCCAGCGACAACTTCATGGAAATCTCAAAATTTTCCGAAGTGCGCGGCGACAGGTAGGATGTATGAGGCTCAATGGACTGGGCGAAAGCGTTCATGAAGAACTGGAATACATCATCGGTTTGCAGCTCATCGATGCGGCGCTCCATGCTGTCATAACGCTCATCCAGCGTATCGGAAATCTTGGATTCATCTTTGTCGACCAGCTTCAGCCGGAGGTAGTCGTTCTTGACACGTTTGCGCCAGATATCATCCAGTTCTGCAACACTCTCAGCCCAGGATGCTTCACTGCGGTCGAACTGGTAAAACTCGTCAAGAGTGAAATCCATAGGCTCATGTGCTGCCTTGCGGGAATAGGCCACACGATCACGCACACGCTCCAGGTAAATATTGAAAATCTCGTAAGCCGGTTGCAGGTCGGAATGACGCAAAGCGTCATCGAGATCAGTCCGGTAACGCTCGAATGCTGCAATATCGCTGGCGAGGAAATAACTGCGGTTCGGGTCCAGCAATTCGATGTATTGTTTGAAAATCTCGGTTGAAAGCTCGTCGTCCAGTTTCGTGTCTTTGTAGTGCCAGTTGGTCAGGAAACGGGTGGCCAGATTGGTAGCATAACGCTGATCCATGCTGGGTTTCAGCTCCAGCGATTCGGTAGGCTGTACCGCCGCA
>JANOGQ010000242.1:0-3487 GCA_031406105.1 Lysobacterales bacterium
GCCAACAAGCCATCCAGCTGCGCGATCACGCGTTTGACTGCAGACTGTGGTGATGAGTATCCCGCCGCAAGGCCGGCAATCAGGTTCTCACGCTCCTGATCGATAAAGGCCGGCATGCGGCTCCAGCGTGCCAGCGCCTGCTCCCGCAACTCCTTCGCACCTACCGGCTGCAGTTCCGCCAGCTGGGTGTAATCCAGTTGCCAGCCAGCCATCTGGCTGACCGCCCAGGCGGGATAAGCACATATCCGCAATTCGCGGGCGGCCTGCAGCGACTGGTTCAGGATTCCGTAAGTGATCCAGTCCACGCTGCCTTGCAGCAGGCTGGAATCAATACCCTGCAATTGCTGCCAAAGCGCGTCTTCTTCAGTCTGTATTTCTGCCTGGCCAATGGGGGAGTTGTTGGTGAGGCCATCATGTCGCTCGAGTTCAACACCCGTGAAATAGGCAATCTCGGGCTGGGTACGTAAGCGGAAAGCGTAGTAGCGATCTGCCAGCTCGCGGGTCAATTGCGCAGCCTGCGCGGTCTCGTCGGCCCCGGCGGGAACGGCGAGGCCGCAACCTATACCGAGCATCAAAACCAAAAAAGCAATTTGTTTCACATCCATGACTCCTGAGGGGCTGTTTGGAGTGTTGAAATCCGTCTGAGCGCTTTTGCCAATGGCTGACAACAACGGTCAGAGTGTGATACTTCAGCATACAAGTTAGCCCAGTTGCGATTGGGTCCAGCGCACAATGTCTGCAGCCATGATGGCGCCGGAGTGACGGGCGACTTCCCGACCGCCCTTAAACAGTATGAGCGTTGGAATACTGCGAATGCCATGTTGCGCGGCAACCGACTGGACTTCTTCGGTGTTGAGCCTGGCCAGCCTGACATTTGGCTCGAGCGTGGCGGCCGCCTGGGCAAAGGCCGGGGCCATGGTCCGGCAGGGGCCACACCAAGGCGCCCAGAAATCGACCAGTATGGGAATGTCACTGTTGGCAATCTGCCGGCCGAATGCGGCTTGATCCAGCTCGGCCGGAACCCCCTGGAAGACCGGCTGTTTGCATTTACCGCAGCGGGGGCCGTCATCCAATCGCCCGGCGGGCAAGCTGTTAACCGTATTGCAGGACGGGCAAACGACTTTGCACTTTCCATTAACGCCGTTGATGCTCACTTGATCCTCCCAAACAGATATGGATGGCACTCGTAACCATCACGACTGTCAAAAATGGGGCCGGGCCGGGGCTTATCCAAGTGGCCAGAGGAGCAGACTGAACGCACCATGACCTCGATGAGCTGCCGAACACTAAAGCGGATTGTTGCTACAATCAAAGTGGGGCTGACGGGTTTCATTGCCAGCCTGGCTTTTCAAATTCATAGCCATTGTTTCACCGAAGGAGTGCAACGATCATGACCGAAAATCAGCAAATCCCAGGTTCTGAACCAGCAACCCCCACAAAGCATGAGGCTGCCCCGGCGCCAGCCGTCAACAGGGACAAGGAAACCCGGCAGTGGGCCATGTTCATCCACTTTTCCATTCTCGCTGGCTGGGCAATTCCGCTGGCCGGTTTGATCGTGCCCATCATCCTTTGGCAGATCAAGAAAGATGATCTGCCTGGCATCGTTCCGCACGCGCATATCGTGATGAACTGGATGGTGACCTCGCTGGTTTATGCCGCTATCTGTTTTGTGCTGATGATCATAGTCATCGGGGTTTTTGGTTTCATGGTGTTGGGCATCGCCACCATTATTTTTGCTGTCGTCGGCGGTCTCAAGGCCAATGAGGGCATAGCCTGGGAGTACCCCGGAACCATTATCAAAATATTCAAGTAGGGCAAGCTCTGAACACTGGAGCGCACTGAAGAAGGTAGACCTGCCAGGCCCGGCGAGCTTTTGCCGGGCCTCTTTAATTGCTTCGCTGCAATAGCGGGCTTCGCATCCCTCAAGTTCTTTCCGATGCGCTTTCACCCCTATTTCACTGTGCTACGTTTATCCTGAGTTTCATGGTCGGCATTTGAATCGGAAAGACATGAAGGACATCCACATCGCCTGGTTTCGCCAGGACCTGCGCATTGACGATAATCCCATGCTAGCCAGCACCTCTGCGGCCGGCGGAACGGTGCTGCCAGTTTACATTCATGCTCCACAGGAAGCGGGTGACTGGCCAGCCGGAGGCGCTTCGCAATGGTGGCTGCATCAGGCATTGCAATCGCTGCAGGCCGAACTGGCTCAGTCGGGCTTGCCGCTGATATTGCGACTCGGCGATAGTCTTCAACAGCTTAGTGACATCATTCAGTCGCTGGCAGATAAAGGGCTGAACGTCACTCATGTTCACAGCTCCAGACTGTACGAACCTGCGGCCGTGGCGCGTGACGAGAGAGTACAGCAAGCCTTGCGGGCGCAAGGAGTGGAATGGGTTCAGCACAATGCCAGCGTATTGATTGAACCCGAGCAGCTCAGTAACCAGAGTGGCCTGCCTTACCGCGTGTTTACGCCCTTCTGGAAACAGCTGCGCCAGATGCCCCTGCAAGCACCCGTGGAATTTGATCGATCTGCCTTGCAGGCGCCTTCGGCACTGCCCGCCTCATTGAAACTGGATCAGCTGGATCTGCTGCCCGAAATTCGCTGGGATACCGGCCTGGGAAAACGCTGGGATGCCAGCCTTGCGGGCGCCAGCGATGCTCTGCAGCACTTTCTGGCAGAGCCGGTGAACGACTACAAGAAACATCGCGATCTGCCCGCAGTGGCCGGCACTTCATCACTCTCGCCTTACCTGCATTTTGGCCAATTGGGGCCGCGCCAGGTGTGGGCGGCTACCCATGCCGCCAGGGCGCAGGAAAACGATGGTGGCTTTACCTTTCTCAGTGAATTAGCCTGGCGTGAGTTTGCTTATCACCTGCTGCACCACTTTCCTCATTCAGACTTGCAGGCGCTGAACCCGAAATACCGCGAATTTCCGTGGCAGCCTGATGCGAAATTGCTGCGCGCATGGCAGCAAGGCAAGACCGGCTATCCGCTGGTTGACGCCGGTATGCGCCAGCTCTGGCATACCGGCTGGATGCACAATCGGGTGCGGATGGTGGTTGCCTCCTTCCTGGTGAAACATCTGCTGCAGCCCTGGCAGGATGGAGCGCGCTGGTTCTGGGACACACTGGTCGATGCCGATCTCTGCAGCAACAGCATGGGCTGGCAATGGGTGGCCGGCAGCGGCGCCGATGCGGCGCCTTACTTCCGAATATTCAATCCTTTCGGGCAAGGTGAGAAATTTGATGCGGCGGGTGATTATGTCAGGCAATGGGTACCTGAATTGTCGAAGCTGCCGGACACCGTCATCCACCGCCCCTGGGAAGCAAGCGCCATGGAGCTGAGCATGGCTGGAGTCAGCCTGGGTAAAAACTACCCGGTCCCCATCATTGACCACCGGGTTGGAAGAGAGAGGGCCCTTGCCGCTCTTTCTGCCATCAAAAACTCCACCGATGTCTGAGACGCCCTGAGTCTGGCGCCTGG
>JANOGQ010000246.1:0-9267 GCA_031406105.1 Lysobacterales bacterium
CCCACCAGCGACGATCTCTTCGGGAGTAAAGGACTCCACCGGATGATCGGGGATCAGCCCCTTTGATTCCAGAGAGTTGCCCTTCGGCGTGTAGTAACGCGCCGTGGTCAGCTTGAGCCCCGCACCGTCCGCGAGATCGAACAACGTCTGGACGGTGCCCTTGCCGTAGGTCGGCTGCCCGACCAGCTTGGCTCGACCGTTGTCGCGGAGCGCCGCGGCGAGGATCTCGGCGGCCGACGCGGTGCCTTGATCCACGAGCACGGTCACCCGCACGGCGGTCGCGAGCCCGCCCTTGTGCGCGCTCTGGGCGCCAGTCGGCCCGCCAATCGCTTTTCGGATTCAGGCGACAGCCCGCTGCAGGACGGCATGGCTTCCTGCCAAAGTTGTTGCAACGTGATGGCGTCTGCGCTTCGATCGCAGGCCTGGCCGCGTAACAGCTGGATGCGGATACAGAGCTGCTCCACCCACTGCGAAAAAACCATCACCGCAGGGTGCACCACTACTGCGTTTTCTTGCCGCTCTCTCAAAGCATCTGCCAGATGCATATTCAGGCGGCGATTGTTGGGAACCAGTATCAGCTGACTAGCAGTTTTGGGGCTGTGAATCCGGGCGTTGATGTTTGTTCCCCTTGGATCAGGCCGGTAAATTCAGGAGTCCAGCATGGATACTGGTGTGTGTTGCTTTATCGACGTGCCTATGGCCGCCATGTTTTTGATTCTAGCAAAGCAGCTTACAGTCTGGGCTGCGGTATTCGCAAAAGCTGAGAATGTTGCGGGATTGTGAACGTTTGCTGCGCAAAGTACCGAAAGGCGGAATAAACGGGAGTATACAAGCTGCGGAAAGATGGCAAGAGAGTGTCGTGCGAGATGGGTTTGGCCCGAGGGAACCACCTGTGGGCCGGTTTTCGGCTTCGTGCAGGAACGGCCGCCAGGGTGAACTTCATTTGTCTCGAGCAAGGCTCGCTCTTACAATAACCCCATGTGTGGAAAAGCCTCGGTATCGTCAATTTCCTGGAAGCAGGTGTATGAGTATGCCTCTGCTTTGACACCACCCGCTACTCTGCCTGCGGACCCGCAATCACGCATCAATATTTCTCCTTCGCGGCAGTTACGCAAATCCGAGCCAGAATCCATGGTATGGGAAACCCTGCCGGCGATTCAGCGGGTGGACGGTATTGATCAGCCTTCCGAGGCTATATGGCCCTTCATTCCCGCTTATTCCGATGGCAAGTTGCCGCTGAATAAGGAAGGCCGATTAATCTCCACCGCAAACGCGCGATTGCGCACCGAGGGCAAACCGTTTGCGCCAAGCTTCATGGGCGCCTGGGGCGCTCAATGGCGGGTAGTGCTCGTAGTTTCATGGTTTTACGAATTCGATAGTCGTGTGAAACCACAAATTCCCTATGCAGTATTTCCTCTGCAGGCACCCTGCTGGCTGATGGCCGGTCTGGGCCGGAAGACCACCCTGCCAGATGGCAGCTCAAACCTCACGGTGGCGATTATCACGGTGGACCCCAATGAGGTACTCAGGTCAGTTGGGCATCATCGCAGCCCGGCCTTGCTGCGCACCGCTGAGGAAGCCAGAATCTGGCTAAGTGGAAGCCGCGAAGAGGCGCGCCATCTGCTGCGCCCGCACGAAAATGAAACCATGGGGGTAGAAGCGATACCAATGGGGATTAAAATTCCTGGCAACGAACGGGTGGAATTGCCCCCTAAGCTGGCCCATTGGGGACACGAAAATTGACTGCCGGTATCGAAATCCGCTACTGCACTGATGCAATTCTCAGCCCGTATTCCGGGCGTTTCGCGAAGCAGCTAAACTGGCGAAGCTCTGACCAAACCAGAGCTTCCTGAGGGCTTTAAAGCCCCTGGCTGCCGCGCTTGGCTGCCCCAGCACCTGCTGGGCGGCTGGAAGGTTCAGTTGGTCCGTATTCAACAACGGGCATGGCGAGACCTTCGTGTTGTTTCCGGCTCTGCTGTTGCTTTTCCGCGTCGGTCTGAATCTTATTGGCGGTGAATGAACTACTCTGCCAACTGGACTCTTTGTGCCTATGATGATCCGCTTTCCAAAGATCCTCAGAATGCTCTTTAGACAGGGAGGTTTGATGACGCAGATGTGCACGCCCGGTATGCCTTTGTTTCAGGCGGCCATCTACAGGAACTGAATAGTATTTGGCCCTGCGCCCGGAGCTTTTTTTATGAAGGATCAGTTTTATAACTAAAAACCCACCCAGCAGTACCGCCAGCAAAGTACCCAGAAACATCAACATGTCCATACCATTCCCCTGCTTTTACCGCCTTGAACCCGATCGAGTTGATTGACCGGCCCAATTCACTTTCCAGATTCACAATCCTGAAACGTATCACCATCCCCAAGGTTGTTTCAGGTCTTTCAAATCAACGTAGCGGAACTCGACCTTCTTTGACTTTTTCGTTTCTGAGGGCTTGCCTTTGTCGGATTCATCGACGTTCATCGCTAACAAAAACTGTAGTTTTTTTCGCAACTGTCTTGATTCAGCGCTGCCCAGATTGTCGAGCTGGTCAAATTGCTCACTGGGATCCCGCAACAAGGGCCGCTTGACTTTCTCGTAAGGGATTTCTGGCATGCCGCGATCGACCGGGCCATAGCGGTCTTCCAGCAATGCACGGATGCTGCCGCTGGATTTATCATTCTGCTGCACGCGTTTTTCCCGGATGAGGAGATCAGTAAAATTGCGCACGGTATCTGCAATGCCTTGCTGCTGAGAGCTCGGTGTTTGTGATCCGGGCCAGCCCCACGGGGTGCGCTGCAGGAGTTTTCCCTCATGACGTTGCCGCAAAGATTTTACGGCTATAGCGGGCTGGTTTTCTGGCTGCGGGTTTCTGGCTGTCTGTGCCGGCTGCCTGGCGGACTTTCTGGCACTGGACCTTTCCTGTACGAGCTTACGAGCGGCGGCCTTACGCGCTTCATACTGCAGCAGCAGGTCAGGATTGCGAGAACGGGTTGCGAACCGCACGACATTAAAGGCTACCAAGCCAATAATCAGAACGGCCAATATGTAATAGAGATAATCCACCTTGAAAGCCCTTTTTTGGGCGCTCCGCAGCCGCTCCCAGCGGTAAGATACGGAATTCGCCACGCGCAATACAGGCTCACAAAATAGTGTCCTGATTTGCCGATTTAGACTTTCAAGTTCCTTTTGATCCCTGTCTGTTTGGTTGGCTAAATCCCCATTTGCCAACCTGATCTGGCCACCAGCCCGGAACTTCAAAAACTCCGGGTAATGCGGCCTCTTTCCAATTCTTTTGTCGACCTTGCCTGACAAGTTCGCCGGTTCCGAAAAACCTGCACATAAACGACAGACCCAATATACCATAAAGTTTCCGTCAAGTAGGTAGCGGGAAGAAAATCAAATTTTACGGCCAAACCTCTGTATGTTTCTGTATGTAAAAACTAATGTTGAAATCAGTGTCGCTAAAAAATAATCCCTTAAACCGAAAGTTTTTGCTGGCCATGCGGCCGAAAGACTATCGAGCCTGTGTCGCGCTGGCTCTGGCCCTTGCCCTTTGGGTCTACAGCCAGGCCCTTGGAGCTGCAGATTCCCCGCTGCTGCTGCAATTGCAAATGAGTGCCTTGACCGGTGATTTGCGGCCGGTTGAGCTGCTGGCAGACAGCTTGGACGAGGCCACACTGGATCCGCTTAGCCTCACACTGTTGCGTCGATTCCAGGCGCGCTTTGCAGATAACACCGAACAGTACACAGCCAACAGCGGCCTGGCCCTGGCCAATCTCACCATGGCGATTTACCGGGATTACTGGCGCGCAGCACTCACCCGCTCCCTCACCCCGGCTGAAGCCGAGCAACAATTGCAGAGAGACCTGCGGGGTCTGCTGCGCAAGCACTATCCGGCCTATCGGTCCGGTGAAGATGTGTTCGGCCAATTGCAACAAGCATTGGCTGCACGAAAATTGGCAAGCTCGTTGGGGCAAACCCCACCCTGGCATGATTTGTACATCTGGGCGGAACAGGAAAGCCGCCGATTTGATGTACAACTGACTGATGGTGAGGAACAGGTTGATGTAACCCTGATTGAACGGCCACTGGTGCAGGGTTGGCAGCACTTTGCCTCGCTGGATCTCAGTACCACCAGCGGTTGGGCCACAGCCGAGGGCCTGTACTGCCTGTGTTGGTCCTATGACCTGAATTCAGAAGCATTCTAGGTTAACTGGCTAAAGCACGAAACCCGTCACCTGGTGGATTTCCGGGAGTTTCCGGGCCTGTCGGAAACCGAAATGGAATACCGCGCCAAGTTAACCGAACTGGCCTTTGCCGGTAAGCAGGTTTCCCGCATGTTGCGCCAATTTGCCAACAGTGCCGAGGCAGATAGCCCTTCGGCGCATGCTGCGGCGAATTATCGGGTGAGTCACGAAATTTATCGGGAAATTTTCCAGCAGGATATGCCCGCGCATCTGGATGGCCCAGGGCAGCTTCTCGACCGGTTCCCGGTCTCACCTTCTCCATGGGCGCTGTTGGGGCCCGCGCGGGTTGCTCCTGCTGCTGTGCTGCTGCTGCAACGGAATACGGATCGCTTGAGGCGAGAGGCTGCGGAAAACCCTGAATGAGGGGGTGGCTGAAACAAAAAAACCACCTTGCGGTGGTTTTGATGTAGTACCGATTCTTTCACTATCGATACAGGACTTGGCGTCCCCTAGGGGATTCGAACCCCTGTCGCCGCCGTGAAAGGGCAGTGTCCTGGGCCTCTAGACGAAGGGGACATTGAGAGTGGTGGAGCTAGGCGGGATCGAACCGCCGACCTCTACAATGCCATTGTAGCGCTCTCCCAGCTGAGCTATAGCCCCGCGAAGGCCGCAGCATCGTAATGTCTACAGCCTGTGAAGTCAATGCCCAAGTCAACAGCCTTATTCAGGCCATTGCCGAATTGAATTCATTTCCAAATTCAACTTGCCCGATTCAGCCGGTACCAACATCAACAAGCTGTAACTTTAAGCGCTTTCCTGCTGGTGGCAGCCTCAGGTTGGGAGCTGCCTTTCATGGTTTCCACGCTATGGCCCTGCTGCAAAAGGTAGGTAAGCCAGCGATCCAGCGCCTTGTTTTCGCGCCAGGATTTCTGCATGGCCTGGCGGTTAGGGAAGGCCGGAAAATTGCTGCGCCGGCAGGCTTGTTCACAATCAAATGAAGTAGCCTCGGCGAGGCGGGCATCATGGTAGTAGCGGATATGGGCATCAGGCGCAAAATTCACTGCTTCATCCGCACGGAACTCGTAGGTCAGCCTAAAAAAGCTGGTGTAACTGTGCCGCTCAAGCACCTGCAAGCGCAGCAGGGGTGAGCCATGTACTCGCGAACACAGATTATCAAAATAGGTCACTTCATCCGGGATCAGTAATTGCAACTGGCGATAGATTCCTTCCTGCAAATCCTGCAGGCGCCGCAATTTCGGGCGCAAAAGAAAGTTACCGCTTTGACAGAATGAGACCATGCGAAAAGCATAACATACGGTGCGTTCTGTCTCGCCTTTTCAGTTTGCCGGGAAAGCGCTGATTAATTCGTCGCTGAATGATCAGAGACCGCCCAAAAAAATGCTATTGCAAAAATGCGATTTTTTGTCCTTCATTTTCAACAGATTGCAATCATGGAAAAAGGCTGTGCCTGCAGGCAATGCAGCAACTGCGGATCAGCCGGAGTTGCCTCAGAACATTTCCCGTTGCAAGCCCAGTTGCGCCAGCACCCGACTGCCGATTTCTTCAATGGAACTGTGGGTGGTATTGAATACCGGTACGCCGGACATGCGCATCAGGCTTTCTGCCGCATCCACTTCCCAATGGCATTGCTTGAGGGATGCATATTTGCTGTCGGGCCGTCGTGTTTCGCGAATCTGGCTAAGCCGGTCTGCATCGATCGTCAGTCCGGCAATACGGGCTTTCTGGCTGCGTAAAAACGAGGGAAAGGCTTGTCGTTCCAGGTCGGATTCAGTCAGGGGGTAGTTGGCGGCCTTGACGCCGAAATGCAATGCCATATAGAGACAGGTGGGCGTCTTGCCCGAACGCGACACACCCACCAGGATGAGATCAGCCTTGTCATAGCTGGTGCTGACGCCATCATCATGGGTCAAGGCGTAATTGGTGGCCTCCATGCGTTCATCGTAGCGCTTGGCATTGACCACGCCATGCGCCTGGCCAACCGAGTCCTGGCGTTTGACACCCAGGGCCTCTTCCATGCGGTCAAGAAATGCCGCAAAGAGATCCAGAGTCACGGCAGAACTGTTCTTGATGATGGCACTGATATGCTCGTCCACGATTGAATTGAACACGATGGGTGGTGCTCCATCCTCTTTGGCACAGCGGCTGATCTGCTCCACCGCCTGCTGCGCTTTCACCTCATCGCCAACAAAAGGAATGCGGATCTGACGGAATTCAATACTGGGAAACTGGGTCAGCAATGAGTGGCCCAGGGTCTCGGTGGTGATGCCTGTGCCGTCGGAAATAAAGAACACCGTGCGATACATGTTTTGCCCCTGTAAAATGCAGGATTGGTTTGCCCTTGGAACAGCTTGTAAGCAAAGGCAGTTTTGCAACCATCGAGATCAAACGAAAGGAATATTCTGGTGACGCACTATATCAAATGGCTGGACAGCCTGGGCATGCACGAGCTGGATCAGGTTGGCGGTAAAAACGCTTCTCTGGGTGAAATGATCAGCCAACTGGCGAATCTGGGTGTCTCGGTACCGGGTGGATTCGTTACCACCGCCGATGCCTTTCGTGAATTCCTGGCCCAGTCGGGCCTGGCTGAAAGAATCAACGGCTTACTGGCCAGCCTGGATGTAGAAGACCTTGCCGCTTTGGCCGATGCAGGCCAGCGTATTCGCAGCTGGGTATTGGCAACGCCATTCCAGTCCGAATTCGACCAGGCTGTGGAGCAGGCATGGAGCCAGCTGTGCGAAAAACTGGGAGTAGAACCTTCAGTCGCGGTGCGCTCTTCCGCTACCGCTGAAGATCTGCCCGATGCCTCTTTTGCCGGTCAGCAGGAAACCTTTCTGAATGTGCGCGGCATTGCGCAGGTGAAATCGCGCATACACGAGGTTTTTGCTTCCCTGTACAACGATCGAGCCATTGCTTATCGGGTACACCAGGGCTTTGTGCACGCGGAAGTTGCACTGTCGGCCGGTATCCAGGTAATGGTCCGTTCTGACCTGGCCGCCAGTGGTGTGATGTTCACACTGGATACCGAGTCGGGTTTTCGGGATGCGGTTTTCATCACTTCTTCCTATGGTCTGGGCGAAACTGTAGTTCAGGGCGCGGTCAACCCCGATGAATTCTATGTCTATAAACCAACTCTCGCGTCCGGCCACGATCCGGTTTTGCGCCGCAATCGGGGCACCAAGCTCATTGAAATGGTTTATGACGAATCCTCCGCGGGTGGCGTGGAAACACGTAAAGTCGAACCAGCCCGCCAGCTGCAGTTCTCGATCAGTAATGAAGAGGTGAAGGAACTGGCCAGGCAGGCAGTCACGATTGAAAAGCACTACGACAAGCCTATGGATATTGAATGGGCCAAGGATGGCGAAACCGGCAAGCTCTACATTGTGCAGGCCCGGCCGGAAACCGTTCGCAGTCGCGACGGTAATGTGGTGGAACGCTATCGCCTGCTGCAGCAAGGCGCTGCGCTCTGCGAAGGTCGCAGCATAGGTCATAAAATCGGTTCGGGTGTTGCGCGTGTGGTCCGCTCAATCGCCGACATGGATCAGGTGGCAGCGGGCGATGTGTTGGTTACCGACATGACCGATCCGGATTGGGAACCCATCATGAAGCGAGCAGCAGCCATTGTAACCAATCGTGGCGGCCGGACCTGCCATGCCGCCATCATTGCGCGCGAACTCGGTATACCCGCAGTGGTGGGTTGCGGAGATGCCACCCATGCTATTGAGGCAGGACAAAAGGTTACCGTGTCCTGCGCCGAGGGTGACAGTGGTTTTGTGTATGCGGGTCTTCTGGATTACGAGGTGCAGACCGATGATGTGGAAAAACTTCCCGAGCCGCCACTCAAGATCATGATGAATGTGGGAAACCCGGATCGCGCTTTTGATTTCTCACAGATTCCCAATGCGGGTGTCGGCCTGGCGCGGCTGGAGTTCATCATCAACCGCATGATAGGCGTGCATCCCAAGGCATTGTTGAATTTCGATCAGCTGCAGGGTGATATCCGCGGCGAAGTGCAGCGCAAGATAGCCGGCTACGCTGATCCAGTGAGCTTCTACATTGACCGTCTGGCTGAAGGCATAGCCACCATTGCCGCGGCTTTCGCACCCAAGCCGGTAATCGTGCGTTTATCGGATTTCAAATCCAATGAGTACGCCAATCTGCTGGGTGGCCGCGAATACGAACCGCATGAAGAAAATCCCATGCTGGGTTTTCGCGGTGCTTCGCGCTTTGTTTCCAGCGAGTTCAGGGATTGTTTTGAGCTTGAATGCAAGGCCATGCGTAAGGTTCGCGAACAAATGGGGCTGGATAATGTGTGGGCCATGATCCCGTTTGTGCGCACACCCGAGGAAGGCCGTGGTGTGATTGAGGTGATGAAAGAATTTGGCCTGCAACAAGGCAAGCATGGCCTGAAAATCATCATGATGTGTGAACTGCCCTCCAATGCTTTGTTGGCCGATCAGTTCCTGGATATATTTGATGGGTTTTCCATAGGCTCAAACGATCTGACCCAGCTCACACTGGGCCTGGATCGCGATTCAGGATTGATTGCTCATTTGTTCGACGAACGTAATGAAGCGGTAAAAATTCTGCTGGCTATGGCGATTCAGGCTTGCCGTAAACGCGGCAAGTATGTGGGCATCTGCGGCCAGGGACCCTCAGACCATCCGGATCTGGCGGAATGGCTACTGGATCAGGGCATAGAGAGCATGTCGCTCAATCCCGATACGGTGGTGGATACCTGGATACGCCTGGCGGCGCACAAAAAGCTGATTTAGGAGAAAGCGTTGCTCGTGACCGGCAGGTTCAATGTCGGCAGCAAGGCCTACATGTGGGAGCGAGCCTTGCTTGCGACTGAATCGCTTATGTCGGCAGCTACGCTAGCTCCTACAACCCCCCCGGCCCACAATCGTTTTTCAGGAAGTCGATGATGGAGGTATACAGCAAGAGCTGATGATTGTAGAACAAGGTGTTGGAGAAATGATCCGCATCTTTGAGTTCCACGTAGGTGTAGGGCTTGCTGTAGCGATCCAGCTCATTCATGTATTTCTTCACATGAGCGGGAGGCACACG
>JANOGQ010000353.1:0-7644 GCA_031406105.1 Lysobacterales bacterium
CGTTCATGAATACATGCACTTTATTGAAGGTGGCGTGACACTCACTTCCAGTGACGGCACGGTCACTGAAATCGAAGCCGGTGATTCTGTCATCATCCCGACCGAATTCACCGGTATCTGGGATACCGAGGGCTATACTAAAATCTATGTGATCTATTCACCAGACGGCCCCATCGAAGAATGATCAGAACTTTGCAATTCAGTATCCATCAGGATTCCCGATTATGGAATTTGGTATTTATGGCTTGATCCCGACCATGGTCGTGATTCTGCTGGCGCGTGGACTCACCGCACCATCGAATGCCTGCTAGCCGGTGTGATCGTTGGCCTGTTCATGATTGCACCCACTGCACCTTTGTCATTGATGGCAGAGATTTCTCTGGAAGTGATGATGAATGAAACCGTGGGCTGGATCAGCCTGGTCTGCGGCTTCATGGGCAGCCTCATTGCACTGTTTATCCGCAGCGGGGCGGTAGCGGCTTTTAGCCACAAGATCACCAAGTATGTGCACACCAAAAAAGGTCGCCTGATGGCGGCCTGGGTGCTGGGTATTTTCCTGTTTGTGGACGACTACCTCAATTCCATCGCGGTTGGCGCGGCCATGCGCAAGGTCACCGATTCCTTCGGCACTTCGCGCGAGATGCTGGCTTATGTGGTGGATTCCACAGCAGCGCCGGTCAGCGCGGTGATCCACTATACTCACAGCTCCCGATGTTCTTCAAATGGCTGCTGGCGATGAGTGTAGTTAATGCCGAAGATGAACTACCCAGAGTAATCACTGCCCTCCCCAGGCCAGAATCACGGGCTTTGTTTTCCCGTTATGATCGGCATTTGACCAGCAGCAATGCCGATCACAGCATCTACCCGCTGGCCGAGGTATCCAAGCGCGGATTCCTGATCGAGGATGCTGACGGCAACACCTTTGCCGATCATATGTCTGCCTGGGGTGCATCGCCTTTCGGCCCGACGCCCGCCAAAGTCAAACAGGCGATGGAAAGTGCCTGGGACCGGCACGGCATGCAGATCAGCGGTTGGCTACCCAATACTGCTGCCTTTCAGCTGGTGGAAAAACTGGCGCAGATTGCTCCCGGACGCCTGACTCGCGTGGAGTACTCGGTGTCCGGCACACTGGCGGTTGAAGGTGCCGTGAAATTCATGCGCGAAGCCACCCGCCGGCCGCTGATCATCACCTTTGGTGGTCAGTATCACGGTGAGTCCACTTACATGACCGCCGGAGCTTCCAGCGATCTGTCCAATGTTTCCTCCGGCAGAACGCAGTATGTTTCGGGCATGGTGATGGTGCCCTACCCCAATCGCTATCGCTCACCTTTCAGGAGAGGACCCGGCCCATTCGATGAATGCGAGGTGCTGGACTACCTGGACTATCTGCTGGTGCAGCAAGTGCATCCAGGCCAGGTAGCCGGCGTTTTGTTTGAACCCGTCCTGGGGGAAGGCGGTATCCATGCACCCTCGCAAGCGTTCTGGGATCGCCTCGGAGCCATGTGCAAACGCTGGGGCTGGCTGTTCTGCCTGGACGAAGTACAAACCTGCATGGGCCGCAGCGGAGAAATGTTTGCCATGCAGCGCTGGCAGGGCATTGATCCGGACCTGCTGTTGCTGGGCAAAGCCTTTGCCGCCGGCGGGCAGCCCATCGCTGCCTTGCTGGGCACCGACCAGGTGATGGCTAACACCGACCTGCACCTGGGCAGTACCTACGGATTTGAGCCCGCAGCTTGTGCCGGAGCATTGGCCGGCATTGAAATGATTGAAGCCGGAGGTGTATTGGAAAATGCGCGGCTTCTGGAACGTATTTTCCTGGACGAACTCACGCCCCTGAAAGACGAGATTGAACAGGTGGGTGATGTACGTGCCGCAGGGGCCATGGCTGCCGTTGAATTCGTGCAGGATAAACACAGCATTCTGCCCGCACCGGCATTCCAATATGCCGTGCATCACGCAGTATTGCGCAGGGGTGTGCTGGGTATCACACAGCGCGGCAAGTGGCACTTCCGCTTGCAGCCAGCCCTGACCATGTCACCCGTGGTGTTTCGTTACAGCTGCCAGATGATTGCTGAAGCCATCCGCGAAGTTGCCAAGTCACCGCCTGCTGAACGAGGCAGTATCCAGGAAGCGGTAGCTGAGGCGGTGCGCTAAGCCAAACGTTCGTTTACCGCCCGCCACGCAGCATCAATCGCGCCATTCACATAGGCGTAGGCTTCGGCATCCGAGCCTGCAATGGAAATTCGGCCAAACGGCTTACGCGCTTCGATATGTGGGCCTTTATAGCGATTCCAGTCAGGAGGATCGAACAGGTCGTTATACTCATAGGCATAACCATGTGGCCAGCGATTCACCGTAATGCCCAGAATATCCCGCGCCGGATCAAAGCCCCCGGCTGCCAGTGCATCGGCTGCCTGCTGGCGCATGGCTCTCTCATAATCTTTGAAGCTCAGCTCCAGCATTTTCAGCCTGCCCATGCGGTTCTGGGTGCGCGCATCCAGCCCCTGTTCCGGGAAAATGGGAACGTAGGTCCAATGCAGGATGGCAGGCTGATCCGGTGAACGAGGGAATTGGTAGTCACCGAGGCTGACCGGGAAATCCAGAACCACAGAATCCATCAGGCCGCCGGGATAACGAATACCGCTCACGCCCAGTTTTACAAAAGGCTGCCAGTTGCGCACCAGCATATTGGCGTAGAGCAGCGGAACCTTCACCTGGGTGGCAAAGGCCTGTGTCTGGGCAGCTGGAAACTCCGGACAAATATGCGGCAGCATGGCGCTGTAACCGGCAAAGATGACTTCGCGTGCTCGCACCTCATGCACCACACCGGCTTTGACGTATCGAACGCCTACCGCTCGGGCCGAATTCAGATCACTGTTGTTGCCACCCTGGTGCTGCATCAGCACCACCGTGGCGTTCAAACGGATTTTCACTGCCTGATCCGGGCGATCCAGTGCGGTATAGTCAAATTTTGCAGTGACGATATCTTCCATGCTGTCGCCCGGTGCCGAGCCGGGCACCAACTGGCGCACCAACATGCGCGCAATGGCTGCATTGCCGTCGGGGAAATGAAAAATGTAAGGCTCATCTCTTTCCGGTTTCTGGTAAGGATCATCGCGCTGCAGATCCACACCCAATCCGCCAAATCCGGGAAAGCCCAGCGACATGGCTTCGCGCGCTGACAGAGCATCCAGGCCGCAGCCCCAAAGCCCGCTGCTCAGTGGATAGAACAAGCGCAAGGTAGCCTCGGATGCCTGCAGGTACTTTCGCAAATAGTCGGTGTAACTGAGCGTGCGCAGAAAGGCGACTTTCTGAGCAGGCGTTTTGCCAGGCAGAAAATCCTCTTCGGTGGTGAGTATGCGCAGCCAGGTCTCCGCATCCTCTGGGTTGCCAGAAACCTGCTCGGCAAAACTTCGTAACTGCTGCGGTGTTTCTTCACCGCTGGCTGACCAGCCCAAGGGTATGTCTTTTACCAGTCGATTGCTTCCGAACTGTTGCTGATCCAGCCACCAGGCAGTTTGCAGATTCAGCTTGCGATAAAGCTCACCATCATAGGCCTGATAAAATTTCTGCACATCAATACCAATGGCGCGCAGCAGGCCCATGGCTTGCGGGCTGTAGGCTGAGGGAGTATCAATCGATTGGCTACCCCCATAAGCAATCATGGTGTGGCCATCTTCCAGTTGGTATTCATTGCGCTTGGCGTGGCCGCCGAAGTCGTCGTGGTTGTCCAGAATCAGAATTCGGGCTGTGGGCTTTTGCTGGCGATAAAACCAGGCCGCAGACAAGCCGCTGATGCCGGCACCAACTATAAGCAGGTCAAATTCGCCTTCGCCGGTATCAGTTCCGCTGGCCCAGCGCTTACCTTCACGTGCCACGCCATGCGCCGTTTCAAAAGCACCGACGTGGGCACCCCGTAAACCTTCCAGGGCAGGCGGGTAATAGCTGGCAGAAATTTCCGGAGAGCCACGAAAACTTCCGGCCAGCTGGGCCTGCGCGCCGCTAAGTGCCCAGGGAGCCAGACTTGCACCCAATGCCACCGCAGTACCCTGGCAGAACTGCCGGCGGCTTATGGCTTTGTGCATTCCAAGGTACTTATCAACCGATTTCACTGACCACCTCATGTTGCGATGGATGTAACTGCTCTTCCAGCATTTCTGCTTCAATATCTTCGTGCCACTGGAATATGTTCATCTCAATAAAGATAAACGCCACCAGCCACAGGAAGGCGTCCCAGAAATCCAGGAAGTCGCCAAGCAAGCCCCAGTAAACCGCACAGAATAACAGCACGGTATAGAGCAGGCCCTTGGTGAATTTAAAAACAAGCAGGAGGCGCTCACTCAGTTGGTTACGCAGCTGCAGGAGCACTTCCAGTTCCAGCAGCGCCACGATAATCAGCCAATCTCCCGAATTGATGATGTCGACCAGGGCAAGATTCTGGATGGCCCTGACTGCCTCGCTAGTGCCAATGATCTGGGTACCGCTGATCTGCAAAAGGTCCTGGCCTTGCAAAACGAGGCAGGATGCTGCGTCCAGTGCCGGATACTGGTCCAGGTCATCCACCCAGCTGAAGCCGCTGCCAAGCAGGCTGCAGACATCGTCAATTGAAAAGGGAACGGTATCTGAAATGTAGCCGAACTTGGAGATGTAGCCCCAGAATGCCCAGACTATAAAGGCATAGGCAATCGCCTTGACCAGGAGCAGCAACCACTTGAGACCGCCGTTCAGCTTTTCGTCCGGAATCACAGCTGTTTCCAGCTCAAAAACCAGCAGCAGCAACACCCATGCAGCGGTGTCAATGGTTGCAGAGAAAGCACCAATAAACTGACCCCAGCTCAGGTCATTACCGAATACCTCAATGGAAGCCAGATATTCTTCGCTGAAAAAGAGGTAGATGTTGAAAGCCAGCAGGCCATAAATCAGGTATTTGAAGGCTCGGTACAGGGTATGCGGGTGCAGTGCCCGCGACCTGGCGGTGTGAAGCTTGCTCAAGTTCAGTGGCCTGTAACAGTCAAAGTGGCAGTAGCATGGCGAAGGGATGGCGGTGACTGGTGCCGGTCTGGAGTGAGGCCGATAGCCATAGCTATCGGCTGAATGAAGACCAAGCCAGGTGCCGTCAGACCGAGCCAGCCGCTGCCGATTTGACTGTTACAGGCCACTAGTGCCTATGCAAATGCTGGCGCAAGGCTTTCAGACTGCAGGTCCCGATCGCGGTAGGCGCGGCAGGCATCACCAAAAGCCTTGAAAATCGCCATGGATACCGGATTTTCCGTAACTTTCCATTCCGGATGCCATTGCACGGCCAGGCTAAAACCCGGTGCGCCCTTGACCCGGAAAGCTTCGATCAGGCCATCTTCAGCCCAGGCTTCAGGCACCAGGCCTTCACCCAATGATTCCACGCCCTGGGAATGGAGTGAGTTGACCTGAATACTCTTCTGCCTCGTGATCTGCCGCAGCAGGCCATTTTCAGCCAGCTCTACCGCATGCACCGGCGCATACTGCAGATCCAGCGGATCTTGAGGATTTTCCTTGTGCACCTGGTAGCCCGCCACTTCGTGCACATGCTGGAAAAGCCTGCCGCCGAAAGCCACGTTCACTTCCTGGAATCCGCGACATACAGCAAACAAGGGCATGCCGGCGCGGATGGCCGCGGGAATCAACGACAGGGCCGTCACATCACGCTCCGGATCGTGCCAGGTACCGGGCCGGCTGGGTTCACCCAGGTAATGATGTGGCTCGACGTTGGAAGGGCTGCCGGTTAGCAACAAACCATCCAGCCGGTCGAGTATGTCGAGCACATCAAATCCATCACTCAATGCAGGCAGGATGACCGGACAGGCAAAGGCGCCATCCACCACTGCGCGCAGGTATTTCTCACCCGCCATGTGGAAAGGATGGATTCCTACCATGCGACGATCCGCTATCACTCCTACCAGCGGTTGATTACCTTTCATTCCAAACAGCTCCTGCTCCAGTTGGCCAAGGCAAAGCAAACCTGCCTTTTACTGCCTGCTGATTAGCACCTGCAGATTACCCCTTGCAGATTACTGATTATGGCTCACTTAGCCCTGGCCAGCTTTGCCGCCGTAATATCCAGGCTGCGCCAGGCTTTTTCCACCAGTTCATCGATGTGTGCATGTTCTGACACCAGCGGCGGCGACACAATCATGGTATCGCCCACGGCTCGCATGACCAGGCCGTTGCTGACACAGGTATCACGGCAAACAGTGCCTGCGCCCAGGTTTTTCGGGAAGCGCTGTTTACCGTGCTTGTCGGCCACAAGTTCCAGCGCACCTACCATGCCGGCACTGCGTGCTTCACCAACATTGGGATGATCACCCAGGCTGGCCCACTTTTTCTGAAAATAGGGAATCAGGTCATTCTTGACGCGCTCGACTATGCGTTCGCGTTGCATGATGTTAAGCACTTCGAGTGCCACCGCAGCGCAGACCGGATGGCCGGAATAGGTAAAGCCATGGGCAAATTCACCGCCCTGGGTAGTTACCACATCAGCCACACGCTTGCCCACCAGCGAACCGCCCAAAGGCAGATAGCCGGAAGTGACGCCTTTGGCAAAAGAGATCAGGTCAGGGCGGATATTAAAGTACTCCGAGCCAAACCACTCGCCGAGACGACCGAAGGCGGTAATCACCTCATCGGCCACCAGCAGAATTCCGTATTCATCGCAGATGCGCTGTATTTCAGGCCAATAAGTGTCAGGCGGAATGATCACGCCACCGGCACCCTGGATAGGCTCGGCAAAAAAGGCAGCCACTTTTTCGGGGCCCAGTTCAAGGATTTTCTGTTCCAGCAAACGCGCCTGCTGCAAACCAAATTCATCCGCCGGCATATCGCCACCCAGCCCAAAGTGATAGGGCTGCTCGATATGCGTAATACCCGGCACTTGCAACACCAGTTGTTCGTGCATGGCACTCATGCCACCCAGGCTGGCTCCGGCTACTGTACTGCCGTGGTAGGCATTGTTGCGGGCAATGATGATCATGCGTTCGGGCTGGTCCATCAGTGTCCAGTAACGGCGCACCAACTTCAGTTGGGTGTCATTGGCCTCGGATCCAGAACCGGTGTAGAACACATGCTGGAAGCTGCCCGGGCTGATCTCACTGAGCTTTTCAGCAAGGGCTATGGCTGGCGGATGGGCGCACTGGAAAAAGCTGTTGTAATAAGTCAGTTCCTGCATCTGCCGGGCGGCCACTTCAGCCAGGTCTTTGCGGCCATAACCCAGGTTTACGCACCATAAGCCCGCCATACCATCAAGAATCTTCTGGCCTTCCGAAGTGTAGATGTACACCCCTTCAGCACGCGTGATGATGCGACTGCCCTTGCGGCCCAGCTCATCGAAATCGGTGAATGGGTGCAGATAGTGGCTGGAATCGCGGGTTTGCCAGTCACGTGTTGCGCTTGCGGCCTGGGTGCTCATGTTCATCTCCGTGCCCGCGAATCCTCCTGTGAGCAGGAAGCCGGGTTTCTCAGGTTATTAAAAACAGTTTCTTTGGTTATTAAAAACAGTTTCATGGGTGTTTAAAACAATAAACACATTGTACCCGCACCGGCCATGCTGCCGTCAATGGGGCGGCTGGGTGCAGCGACCTGAACCATCTTTTCGCAACGGCGGCAGGATTTCTT
>JANOGQ010000247.1:0-14058 GCA_031406105.1 Lysobacterales bacterium
CAAGCCCCCAGGGATGGGTTCACGGCGTCTCCTGAAGGAAACAATCGGAGTCGGCTGGCATTTGCGATGGCAATTCGTTTCATTAATGCACTAAGACATAGGCCACACCGATGCCAGGTACTTCCAGTTCACTGCGTAATAGACCACGAAGATAATCAGGAAGAACACCGCAAAAACGAAAGTTCCGGGAGCAGCAAAGCCCCATTTACCCGCCGCAGCATGACCGCCTCCTACCTGTATGTCCGGTTCCGCCTTCAGCAGGCGGGTCGTAGCAGTGCCATAGGGTGACTCAGAGCCGACCCGCTTGCCGAAAAACACCGACAATACAGTGATCAGAATAAACACTGCGCCGCCGACAATCGCAGCCATACCACTGATGCCCACCAGGCCCATCAGGGTGAACGCACTGGCCGGGTAATCAAAGATCAGCAAAGAGTCCGCAAAAGTCATATCCCAGTGCCGGCGTTGCACGCCCAGTGTGCCTGCACCCATCATGGCCAGAGTGAATACCGCCATGCCGATGCCAAACAGATAGGGTTGCCATTTAGCCAATGTCGGGAACATGACCTGGCGCCGGAACAGCACCGGGATCAGAAACCAGGTCAGGGACATGAAGGTCAGCGTCGTACCCAGAACTACGGTGGCATGGAAATGGCCCGGCACATAAATGGTGTTATGGATGATGATGTTGATTTGTTCCGTACCCATCACCACGCCGGAAATACCACCGATGAAGCCGAAGCCAACCAGCGAGATGAACATGCCGGAGAATACCGGGTTACCCCAGGGCGCTTTTCGCAGCCATTCAAACAAGCCTCTGGTCAGGCCCTTGCTGCGTTGCGCCACCTCAATCGAGCCGGGTACTGTCAGGCCGTGGATCATGCTGGCCAGAACAGCCAGATACATGGCGTAACTGGTATTGAATATCTTCCAGGTGGAACTGAAGCCGGGATCTACCAGCAGGTGGTGCGCGGATGCCAGCTGCAGGAACGCGATATAGAGTACAAAGGCGGTGCGACTGACTTTTTCGGACAGCGGTTTGGCGCCAAAAACGACGGCTGCGATGGCATACCAGACGGATACATGCGCAGCTACATTGATTTGTTGCGATGAATGACCGAAGCCCCACCAGATCAAACGGTACATGGCCGGATCAATGGTTGAAATCCAGCCATTGGCCCACAACCAGGTCGGAACCAGGATGATGGCACCGGCAGCAATCGTAAAAATGGCGATGATGGCAGCCGTCAGCGCACCAAAAGTGACCAGCGGAATGGAACCATCATAAGTTTTCTCTTCCCTGGCAACCACCAGGGTGCCCAGGAAAATGAAACAGGCTATCAAGGCGCCAACCGCAAAGAGAATCAGACCCAGGTAGAAATTCGGATCCGCTGGCATGGGCACATAGGAGGTCATCATCACCGATGAATTTCCTGCCAACACCGAGGCGTTATTGAGGATTGCACCACTGACCATGAGGATAAATGCGAACCAGGCCAGCCGGGGTGTAGCCAGCCGCACCCGCAACAAAGTAGAGGAGCAGAAATACAGCACGGCCACTTCGAAGAAAATGATCCAGAAGATAAGCATGTTGATGCCGTGGATGGTAAGTACCTGGTAGAACCTGTCTGCAGGCAGCAGGTGCACCGCCGGCCAGCGCGTCAGCGTCACCATCACGGCGGTGATACCACCGATCAACAGCATAACCACCGCAACTACGGCATTGGCACGCATCAGCCATTCAGCGGGTCGGTGAAACTGCAAGCCTGATTCCGGGCAGGTTCGAAAAAGTGGCTTACTCAAGGCCTTGTTCATAACTGTCCCTCCCCGTCTTTGATGCGGATTTTGCCCACCATGTTGTGGTGGCCAATGCCGCAGAATTCGTTGCATATAATGGTCTGGTCACCATCGGTGTCTGGGGTAATGGTCAGCACCATTTCGTAACCCGGAAGAATCTGTGTATTGATGTTGACCGGTTGCAATGAAAAGCCGTGTTGCCAGTCCATAGAAGAAATATGCAAACGGTAGGTCTGGCCTTTTTGCAATTCGAGGATGGGCCACCACTGCCACAGTCGGGCGATAAGGTACACATCACTGCCCGGCGGTGGAGCAACTACCGGTATCTGCTGATCGGTTTCGGTACCTACCGTGTATTCGTTGACCATTGCCATGGTCTTGGCCATATAGGCTTCAGGCGTAGTCTTGTAGGCTTCGTTGGAAAGATTCTGCTTCCCATACACATGCCACAGCGGCATCATGATGAACATGATCAATGACCACACCAGCGCGATCGCGATCCAGGTACCCTCAACCCGATCCAATGGCTGTTTCCACCAGATGGTCTGAGCGGGAGGTTGTAAGGAAGTCACATTATCACCTGCTGTTTTTGCTTAGAGGGGGTTTACCTGGCAATGGGGATGGATACGAGCTCCATGATTCCCCAAATGATGTAAAAAACAGCGGGGAAAACCACGCCGATGAATAGCAACAGAAACGGGTTGTCGATGATTTTTTGCATCACCGGCACCCGCTCGTCGACAGTGTTCTGTGAGGTTTCCTGGTTCATCATGTGTGCCTCCGATTGTTGTGCCGATTGTTGGCCGGATTGTTGCCCGGATCCTTTATTGGCCGCTTTGACCGACTGACGGTCATGCCCAGCGCCAAGGCACCGATTGTAGACAAAGGCATTTCATCAGTAGTTGATGCAGATCAAATACTTCTTTTATTCGTTTCATCTAACATTCGCCCATGCAAAAAAATTCCGGAAAACGCATCATTTGTCAGTGGCTGGCCATTTTGACGCTATTGCCTGCTTGCAATGGCAAACCCGCCCCCGGGCCGGAAATCCACGACACCAAGTACCATGCGGTGGATAGCAACGGCCAGGTGCAGGATGCTTCGGTGGCGCCCGGAGTTTGCGTGTTTGATGAATTTACGCAGCTCACCTGGGAAGTGAAGACAGCTGAACCCGGCTTGCGAAGTCGCGACAATACCTACAGCTGGTTCAATCCGGACGAATCACATGATGGTGAACTGGATTATCGTGGCTTGCCCAATGGTGGCGCGTGCATGGGCAGCAACTGTGACACATACTCCTATGTGCAGGCAGTCAACGACCAGGGTTTGTGTGGCTACCAGGACTGGCGCATGCCAACGCGGGACGAGCTGGGCTCGATTTCTGACCCGCGTCGCAAGCAGGCACCACCGAGCATCAACAGCCGTCACTTCCCCCACACCCAGGCCGGCGAATACTGGTCTGGCAATGATTACCATTTCCAGTATGATGCCGCGTGGCTGTGGAGCTTCCAGACCGGGCTGGACCGGGTAGAATGGAAGCAATCGCCCCGCTATCTGCGGCTGGTTCGAGGTCAGCCAGTGAAAGTGGAGCGTGTCAAAGACTGATCTGAAATGGATCAACAGCGAAATCGGCGGCAGGAAACCATTGATGGATTTGCAACAGGAAAACCAGCAATTCTGGAATAGAGGCTATCTGGTCGTCAGAAACGTATTCAGCCCGGAAGAAATGCAGGTCATCAAGGATGTCATCCTGCAGCACGAGCACATGAACCGGGTGACAGACAGTCTCAAACAGAAAATCGAAACAGGCAAACGGCCTTCATTTGAATCCATTTTCGTCTGGAACGATACGGCCGGTGATGATGTTTTTGCCAAGGTCACGCGTCGCGCTGCCATATTTGACCGCCTGGAGTATTTTTTCCAGGACCGGATTTATGTTTATCACAACAAGATCACCCTGAAATACCCGGGCGTGGTGGGTTTCCGTTACCACCAGGATTATGCCTACTGGTATGACATGGGCTGCCTCTATCCGGACATGGCCACGGTGATGATTGCGGTAGATCCGGCCAATCGCAGCAATGGCTGTCTGAAGATGATTGCCGGTTCGCACAAACTGGGGCGCATCAACCACGTGTTTGACGATGGCGTTTCTGACAGTGGCGTGAATCCGGAACGGCTGCAGCAGATACAACAGTTTCTGGAAGAAGACTATCTGGAGCTGGAGCAGGGCGACATTGTGATATTCCATTGCAACACTTTGCATGGCTCGGATGACAACACTTCAGTGCAATCGCGCATCGCCTTGCTGGGCTGCTACAACACCCGCCACAACAATCCCTGCCAGTCACCTCATGGCCACCCCTTCTATCAGCCGCAGGAACGCGTGATTGACGAAATAAGCTCCGCTGATGCAAACAATCTGCCCGATTTTAACCTGCATTTTTTTGCCGATACCGGGAAGCCAGCAGGCTGATGAGAACACTCACCGGACTGTCCCTGTTGCTGGTCATCCTGCTGGTGTCACTCAGTGCCTACCTGCGACTGGCGCATTCCGGCATAGGCTGCGATGACTGGCCGGATTGCTACGGTCGCATCGGCCTGCCCGAAGTATCGACAGCACTGGATTCCGCACCGGAACAGCTGGCGCGCGATGCCTATGCGCGTATCACAGCCGAATCCCAACAGGCCATGGCATGGGCTACGCCCTTGCACCGTGGCGTGGCCAGCTTGCTGGGTTTATGTATTTTGTTCCTGACCCTGCTGGCCGTATCGCAAAAGCAGTTCCGCCTGATCTCACTTTGCTTGCTGGGCTTGACGGTCTGGCTGGCTATGCTGGGCCTGCGCTCCGGTAGCTTGCATGATCCCGCGGTGGTGATGGGTAACCTGGCCGGGGGCTACGCCATGCTGGGTCTGCTGGGCTGGTTGTGGTTCAGTCTCAATGCCAAACCAGAGCCGCGCTTCGACGCACACCGCCCGACCATGCCCCTGTCACGTGCTTGGATCATTGCAGCGCTATTGGCCTTGTGCGCGCAAATCCTTGTGGGTGGCTTGACCAGCGCCAACTTTGCGGCCAATTCCTGTGATACCCAACTCGCCTGCCAGGGCAGCTGGTGGCCGGGCGCAGGATGGGCTGATGCGATTGATCTGTCCCGTCATCACCAGGTGACACCTGCAGGCCAGGCCATCGGTGGCGAGGAGCGTGTTGCCATCCACCGGGCGCACCGGCTGATGGCCGGGGTGGCCAGTGTGCTGATTCTGCTGGTAGCGCAAATGGCCATGCGCCGCGCCGGAGCTTCGCGGCTTACTGGTATGGTTCTGTTGTTATTGATCGTGACCGAATTTTCGGTGGGCGTGGCGGCAGTCTACAACCAGTTACCGATAGGTCTCGCGGTAGCGCATAACTGGCTGGCGGGATTGTTGTTGCTCACCATGCTCAAGCTGCTAAGCCTTCAAGAACGGCGCTGAGTCTGGGCGCTTTTCGATAAGCAGTATTTATTGCGCTGATTGCTTGTCGACTATGTACCTGAGGATCACCACCACCAGCAAAGCGGCCGTTGCTCCAATATCCACCAACGCAACCCGGTATACCTCGTCGCCGTAAACGCCAGACAGGAATACCAGCACAACGAATCCCAACATACTGACCAGTCCCAGAATGATCGCGACCGGCTGCAAGTGCTGTCTGAATGCAGCACAGATAATGAAGGCTCCAACGATTCCCAGCAGCAAAGCACGATGACGCATCAACAGCAACAAATCACCTTCCAGTATGGCGATACCGTACAACTTACTCAGGCGTTCAGCCGATAACAGTCCAATGACTGGCGCGAAATTGATCAGGCCAACCAGCACCAGCAAGATGGTGATGAGCTTTTGCATAAAGTGTTCCTCCGGGCATTAACTAAAGCACAGCCAACAGCTGGGCGAAGCCGGCCGCAGCAGACCGGGCACTGCAATATCGATATCCATACCGTAATCTCTTCAGCTCGGAACCAGTGAGCGTGGCGTTATTATGAGTTGTCGCAGCTATTTTGCACCATCAACTCAAAGGCGTTTCCGGTTAGTGTGTGTGAAAACTCACCAAGTTTTAAGAGAATATCGAATTGCCAAACAAGGCCTCGGGAATCGATCCGGAACACATCAGGCCCTTAATTAAACAGCTGGGCGACCTCGAAGTCAGGTTCGCGCCTGCCAGTGAGTTCAATGGCAAGCTGATGATCTGGTTTCATCCGCACCGAGGCGGTAAAACCGCGCAACAATGGCTGAAACGACGGCTGCTGAAAACCTTTCCCCGAACCGACTTCTTTATGCCCTCCTATCTGAAGAAAATCGACAAATCTGCGGCACTGGAAATTGCCTCTGAACTGCACTTGCTGGTGGCAGCCATTTTTGAGTCGGCCAAACTGGAAGCCCGGCCTTACGATGAGGTAGCCCTGGTTGCTTATGGAGAAGGCGTGCTGATTGTCAGGAAAGTGGAGGAGTTCAGCCAAGGATTTATGCAAGGCCACACACTACCGGATATGGCAATGCTGGCGAATGACAGCTGGAACGAAATCCGTCAAATCAGCCGAACCGTTTTTATTGCTCGGGGCGAGGCACCCAACAATTACTTTTTCCCAAGTCACGCTCCGGGCGGAACGCATCAATTGTGGGAGCGGGTTTCCGGGTGGCTGGCTGGGTTGCTGACTCGCTGACTCCTGGCAAATCAGACTTGGCCAACGGACACAGAGATCAACCCCTGACCCGCTTCACAAACCACGCTGCAAAAATCAGGAAGAAGATGAAGCCGCCGAGGTTGATGAGCCAGTCTGGCCCTAGCCAGCCAGTTCCGAAACCGGCGGGTCGTGCGCCTTGTACAAAGGCGACACCCGCGATAGCAACGCCGAGCAGGCCTTCGCCGCCAACAAAGCCGGAACCGAGCAGAACGCCACGGTCGCGACGGTCGACGGCCTGGGCTTCATTTTTCGCACTGCGTTCCAGCCACAGTTTGAGCATGCCACCAAAGAAGATGGGGGTCATGGTAGAAACTGGCAGGTACACACCCACGGCGAAGGGCAATGAAGGAATGCGCAGCAGCTCGGCAACCAGGGCAATGCCCACGCCAATACCGACCAGGCCCCAGGGCAGGTTCTGCTCCAGTACACCGTCTATCACCAATTTCATCAAGGTAGCTTGTGGCGCAGGTAATTCGGCGCTGCCAAAGCCGAAAGTTTCAGCCAGCAACAGTACCGACAGGCATACGAAGGTGGCGGAGGTCAGCACG
Source organism: Lysobacterales bacterium (assembly GCA_031406105.1). Taxonomy (GTDB): domain Bacteria; phylum Pseudomonadota; class Gammaproteobacteria; order Xanthomonadales; family SZUA-36; genus JAWXBM01. Next base: position 7,064 of record JANOGQ010000247.1, read on the forward strand.
CCGATCATCTCACCGATTTGCTGTGAACGCGGAGTTGCGCCCAGCAGGTAACCGGTTTTGAGATCCTGCGAAGTATCGCCGGCAATGCTGGCAGCAATGGCAACCACGCAACCCACCGTCAGGGCCGCGGCTTTGCCGGCCAGATCGGTCCAGCCCATCACGAGGAACACGCCCGCTGTGCCCAGCAGGGCAGCGATGGTCATGCCACTGGTGGGATTGCTGGTGACTCCCACCAGGCCCACGATTCGAGAGGCCACAGTGACGAAGAAGAACGAGAACACAAGCACGCAAACCGCAGCCAGTAAACGATGCGCCACGTCGGGCAATGCCACAAAGACAGTGGGCACGAATACCAGTAAAAGGCTAACCAGTACCAAGCCCACACAGATAAACTTCAGTGACAAGTCGATGGCGGTACGGGGTACTGCAGCCGGGATCACTGCATTACCGGATGCATCCACCTGGCTGCGCAGTTCACCGGCGCCAATGCGGAAGGACTGGATCATCACCGGCATGCTGCGGATTAAAGTGATGATGCCTGCCGTGGCCACCGCTCCGGCGCCGATGTAGCACACATACCGGCTCCATATCTGGCTGGCGGACATATCGCCAATGCTCAGCACGAGCTCCGGGTATAAGGGCGGCTTGCCCTCACCCCACCACGCGATCAGCGGAATGATCACCAGCGCCGACAGCAAGCCTCCGCCCACCATTACGGTGGCGATGCGCGGACCCAGTATGTAGCCCACGCCGAACAGGGCCGGTGACAGATCCATGCCGACTTCACCTTTCCTGAGGAAAGGAATTTTCAGGTGCGCCTCATCCACCAGCACCTGAGCCCAGCCCGTCAGGGCCTTGTAAGCCGCACCCACGCCCAGCCCGATGAATACATTCCTGGCCTGCCCGCCCATGGTTTCATTGGCTACCAGTACATGGGCGCAGGCGGTGCCTTCCGGGTAGGGCAAAGTACCGTGTTCGCGCTCGATCAGGTATTTGCGCAATGGAACCATAAACAGCACACCCAGCATGCCGCCTGCCATGGCCAGCAGGGTCATTTGCAGCAATGAGGGATATACGCCCCAAAGGAACAAGGCGGGCAAGGTGAATATCACTCCGCTGGCCACCGAACTCGAAGCCGAGCCCACCGTTTGCGACATATTGGCTTCCAGTATGTGCGCTGAACCACCCATCTTGCGCAGGGCGTGAAAAGCAGCCACCGTCATCACCGCCACCGGGATCGAGGTGCTGATGGTTAGCCCGGCGCGCAGTCCCAGATAGGCATTGGCGGCACCAAACAGGATGCCGAAAGCGATTCCAAAGAAAATGGCCTTGAAGGTAAATTCGGCCGGGCTGGTGTCGGCGGAAACATAAGGCTGATAAATTTCACCGGGACGCAAGGGGCGGTGAGCGTTCTCGGCCAGGCTTCCGGCGGCTGTGGATGCTTTGAGCTGCTCTGACAAGGGGCTACTCCTGTTATTACTGCGGCTTGCAAGTCATTTGTGGCCGCAATCCTACCGGGGTCTACCCCGCTTGTCGAAACCTCGCTTGTCGAACGCACGGCCGCATGGCAGTCTGTTACCAGCTTTCCCCAGTCAGTTGCAAGGACAGGAAAATGGAATTCAAGGATTATTACAAGGTCATGGGCCTGGCCAAAACCGCCAGCCCGGACGAAATCAAGCGGGCCTATCGCAAGCTGGCACGCAAGTATCATCCCGATGTCAGCAAGGAAGCCGATGCGGAAGCGCGCTTCAAGGATCTGGGCGAAGCCTACGAAGTGCTGAAAGATCCGGAAAATCGTGCAGCCTACGATCAGCTGGGCAGTAACTGGAAAGCCGGGCAGGACTTCCGCCCGCCACCCGGCTGGAATAGCGGCCCCGGCAGCGGCGGGTATCGGCCCGGAGGGGGCGGTCGCCATGGCGGCGGTACTTCACAAGCTGATTTCAGCGATTTTTTTGAAGAGCTCTTTGGCCGCGCCAGCCAGGGCAGACAGCCTCGCGGACAAAACACTCACCAGGAGTTCAATATGCAGGGCGAAGACCGGCACGCACGCATCCTGATCGACATTGAGGACAGCTACCAGGGCGTGACGCGCCAGATCAGCCTGCAAATCCCCGAGCTGACGGCTGAAGGCTATATGCAGAATCGCGAGCGTACCCTCTCGGTGCGCATACCCAAAGGCATTCGTGAAGGCCAGCAGATCCGCCTGGCTGGCCAGGGTGGCGCGGGTGTGGGTACCGGAACCGCTGGCGATCTTTATCTGGAAGTGGGTTTCAAACCCCATCCGCGCTATCGCGCAGAGGGCAAGGACATTTATCTGGATGTGCCGGTGATGCCCTGGGAAGCAGCTCTGGGCGATAGCCTCAGCATCGCCACTCCAACGGGTCAGGTGAAGCTCAAAGTCCCGGCCGGCTCACAATCCGGCAAGACGCTGCGCCTCAAGGGCGGTGGCCTGCCCGGCAAGACTGCAGGTGATTTTTACGCCGTATTGAAACTGACCAATCCACCCTCCGACACCGCCAAAGCCCGCGCAGCCTTTGAACAACTGCGTGATGCATTGGCCGTCAAATCCGACACCAGCAGCGAGGTTCAGGCATGAACGCAAAGCATCCCCTGCAAGGTGAATTGCTGGCTGAAGACAATTTGCTGAGCCTGGAACAACTGTGCCGCAGCTGTGCCATGCCCGCAGAGCACATCCTGCTGCTGGTGGAGGAAGGCATTATCGAACCGCATGATCCCGCTGCTGAAGCAGCCAGCGAGCATTGGCACTTTCACTGGCGCAGCGTCAGCCGGGTGCGCACCAGCGCGCGTTTGCAGCAGGACCTGGGAATCAACCTTGCGGGTGTCGGGCTGGCGCTGGAATTGCTGGAACGCATTGCAGCGCTGGAGCGCCGTTTGCAGCAGATCGCTGACACAGAAGACAGGTAGTCCGTATTGGCCTCTGCTGGTGGTCTAAGATAGCTTTTACTGCGTCCGCAGTTCTGCCTTATTAAAGGAGCTTGGCCCATGGCCACGACAGCAAACCAACCCTGGGACATCCTGCGCGAATACCTGAGCAGCAATGACATCGAGGGTTTGACCACATTCCTGGCCAGCCTTAGCGGCGAAGACAGCCTGCGCGCATTCATGCGCCTCAATTCCAATGAGCAACAGGCAGTGCTGAAGCGGGTTAGCCCAGAAGCAGCAGCCGAAGTGTTTGAATTCATGCCTGACCAGCCCGCTGCCGAATTGCTGGAAGAAATGGATCCACAATTGGCCGCATCCATCGTCAGCGAAATGTCCAGCAACGACCAGGCCGACGTGCTGGGCGAAGTGGCCCCTGAAGACCTGGAAGAAATCCTGCGCTACATGGACCAGCGCGACGTGGGTGAAGCGCGGCAGTTGATGGCCTATGACCACAATGTCGCCGGCGGCCTGATGATGACTGAGTACTTCAGCTACCCCAAGATGTATCGCACCGGTTTGGTGCTGAATGATCTGCAGCATCGTGAAGACGAGTACGAGCTCAATAACGTGCTTTACATTTACGTCACCGACCGCTCACAACAGTTGCTCGGTGTCTGCCGGATGCGCGATATCATTTTTTCCGCACCGGAAGTACAGCTGGTCGACATATTCCGGCCAGCTCTTTCCGTGCTCGATACCGCCACACTGGACGAACTGGAAGATTTTTTCGACAACAATAATATGTCCGCCGTGCCGGTAGTGAACCAGAATCACCACATGCTGGGTGTGGTACGTCGCCGTGCCGTTTACGATGCAGTGGCCGAGCGGGCCGAAGCCGGCCACCGGAAGTCCAGGGGTATCGTGGGTGGTGAAGAATTACGCTCCATGCCTACACTGCTGCGCTCACGCCGCCGTCTCTCCTGGCTGACACTGAATATCCTGCTGAACGTAATTGCTGCCAGCGTCATTGCGCAGTTCCAGGATGTACTCAGTGCCATGATCGTACTCGCGGTATTCCTGCCCATTATTTCTGATATGAGTGGTTGCTCAGGCAATCAGGCAGTAGCAGTGAGCATGCGTGAATTGTCTTTGGGTGTTATCAAGCCACAGGATTTTTATTATGTCTGGCGCAAAGAAGTTGAGGTCGGGGTGATCAATGGACTGGTACTGGGCCTGTTGATCGCGCTGGTGGCCCTGGTGTGGCAAGGAAACCCATGGTTAGGCCTGGTTGTAGGTTTTGCCTTGTCACTCAACACGGTGATCGCGGTTTCCATCGGTGGCACAGTGCCGGTGTTGCTGAAGCGCTTCAAAATAGATCCTGCCATCGCTTCGGGGCCCATACTCACCACCGTTACCGACATGTGCGGCTTTTTCCTGTTGCTGGGTAGTGCTTCGCTGATGCTGCCTTTGCTGACAGCAGGTCAATAGCAGCCTTCACCTTTCATTGACATGGAGTGCATCAAACTAATTTTTCGAATCAAGGACAAATGAATGTTTCTATCCGGTAACTTACGCAGCAACCTGGTCAGGGTATTCCTGCTGCAGATATTGGCTATTTCGGTGGCCGTGGTGCTGGGTGTCTGGGGGGCGGCCAAAGTAGTGGAGAACGTCCTGGTCAGAGAAGCCCTGGACGGCGAAGCTGCGCACTACTGGGCCTTGTACCAGGCAAATCCCGCTCAGGCACGGCCCGATACACTGAACCTGTACGGTTACTTGCGGCAGGCCCAACATGGCGATGACATTCCTGATTGGCTGGCTCAAGAACAACCAGGTTTCCGGCGTGTCAGCCATGGCGACAATCAACCACTGGTGCATATCAGCGATCAGGGCGATGCCCGGCTGTATCTGTTATTTGATGAAATCCAGGTGTCACGGCTGGCCATGTTCTTCGGCGTGGCACCGCTCAGCCTGGTGCTGCTGCTGGCCTACACCATTGCCTGGTTCGGCTATCGATTATCGCGCAATGCCGTATCGCCCCTGATCCAGCTGGCTAAAAAGGTGGAGGGATTTGATGCGCGCGCTGGTGATCTCAAAGAACTGGATTTCCACATTGAGGCCAAGAGCGATAACGAAGTATTGATCCTGGCCAGTGCATTGAAGCTTTTCATCGAGCGGGTCAATAAATTTCTGCAGCGCGAACGCACCTTCACCCGCAATGCCAGCCACGAACTGCGCACTCCGCTGGCTGTGATGCGCGCAAACCTCGATGTGATGCAAAGACGTTCAATGGATCATCCCGATCTCATCGTGCCACTGGAACGCATGCAACGGACCGTTCGCGACATGGAAAAGCTGCTGGAAACTTTGTTGATCCTGGCACGTGAAGATGAATCGCGTTTACCGAGGGAGGCCATCATCATCAATGACCTGGTGACTGAGCGTATCGAGCAGGTTGTCAGAGCCCTGGACAAGCCTTCGGTCAATGTCAGCCTGCGGGCCGACTCCCTGGTGCAGCTACACGTACCGCCCAAAGTTTTGGCCATTGTCTTTGACAATCTGTTACGCAATGCCATCAATTACACCGACATCGGCGAGGTGGTGGTGAGTATCCACGACGATGGGCTGTCGGTTGCAGACAACGGTCCAGGTATGGATGCAGAGCTGCTGCAGCGCGTTTACGAACCCTTTGAGCGCGGTGAGTCGAAAACGAGTGGCTTTGGTCTGGGGCTGACTATCGTTAAAAGGCTCTGTGATCGCTTCGACTGGAACATTTCAATCGAGAGCACACCAGGTGCGGGCAGCACAGCTACCTTGTTGTGGAAAAATGCCGAAGTGGTGGGGCGGCGAGTGAAGGCTGCGGGAATTACTTAAGGAAGCTCTGCTTAGGGAAGCTCTGCTTAAGGAAGCGCTGATTAATTTGTCCCTGAAGTATCAGAGTTGCCTTAATTCTTTTCAAGCTGAACCAGTTTGAAGCCTATTCCCGGCAGGGTATGCAATAATTTTTCGCTGAATGGCCGGTCGATTTCGCGACGCAGGTTGTAAACATGGCTGCGCAGAGTGTCGCTGTCGGGCAGCAAATCGCCCCACAATTCTTTTTCCAGGGTGTCGCGAGTAACCACTTTGGGTGATTCACGCATCAGGATACGCAGAATACGCAATCCGGTAGGTGATACTTCCAGCCGCTGACCTGCCCGGCTGACTTCCAGACTGCCGGTATCAAACAACAGGTCGGCCACACGCAATTCCGCATCGCTGACTTCACCTCGGCTGCGGCGCAATAAGGCTTTGATGCGCATCACCAACTCTTCCATGTCAAAAGGCTTGACCAGGTAATCATCTGCACCTGTCTCAAAACCTTCCAGCTTATCGGCCAGCTGATCCCTGGCCGTCAGCATCAGGATGGGTGTGGACAAACGTTGCTCGCGTAAACGCCTGCAAACTTCCATGCCACTGAGTTTAGGTAACATCAGATCAAGCAGAATCAGGTCGTAATGCTGTGTCATGGCCAGGCCCAGTGCCGAGGCACCATCTCTGGCATAGTCCATGGTGTAGCCGCGTGCCTCGAGCTCATCGCCTACGGTGGCCGCAAGATCGACATTGTCTTCAACCAGCAGCAAGGAAGTATTAGCCACGACTTGCGCATCCAGTGTTTACCAGAATTTCATTCTACCACCAGATAAACACTTCAAATCATCTGCACGGCCCCGCGCAGGGCCCCGGCCAGAGTACCCCTGTGCAACGCTGCACTGTTCAGCCTGTCACAAATTATCTGGGCATAGAAGTTTTCAGGGCTGCCACTGCTGCGGTACCTTGCGGATTTGCTCCAGGTCATAACCGGATTCGCGCACATGCTGCAACATTTCCTGGTAGTCCTGTTCGCTGATCAGCGGGGTGCGCGACATTATCCAGACGTAATCGCGCTTGTTCCGGCTGATTACCACCTGGCTGTAGTCATCTGCCAGCCAGGTAATGCGGTAATCGCCCTTGATCGGCCAGATAAACTGCATGCCCCAAAGAGCATTTCCGGTTCCTTCCCGCACGAATCCGCGTGGATGGTAGCTTTTTTCCGGACCATCAAAGCTATCCTTGCGAAAGGTGAAGGTGGTGGCAAT